>JAIYBI010000013.1 GCA_027488595.1 Opitutaceae bacterium
CCGAACGATTCCCCTGGCGGGCAACGCCATCACCCAAGCGATTGCTGAGGAGTTGAAACTGGATTTCACCCACGCCGAAATGACCAAGGTCCAAGTTCTTTCGGGAGTGAGCGACCTGCCGGTAAACTCGCCGATAAGGGTCAGCGTGCAGCATGCGGTCAATAACTTCATCGGAAAGTTACACCTCGAAATTACGCGTTCGGTGGTGAATTACCGCCGGCAGAGCGGAGCCGAGCAGCCAACCAGCCTTTACCTCACGGGCGGCGGCTCGGTTCTCGCTTCGCTGCCCGCCCAGTTACAGGAGAGATTGAAGCTGACCGTTGAGATGCTTGATCCCTTGCGCAAGGTGCAGGTTGGAGCAGGTGCCGGTCGGGCCGCCGAAGTCGCACCGTTGCTCGCCAGCTTGATCGGCCTCGCGGCGCCTGATTTTGGTCGGAAAGCGATCAATTTGCTCCCGACGAAAATGTCGGCCCTTCTTGCCTTTAAGAAGCGTCAACCGATCCTGATTTTAGCGGCCGCACTGATCGCGCTTTCACAAGTGCCTCCGCTGGTCCAGTCCGCCAGGCACCTCTCGGCCGTGCGCGCAGAAGAAGACGCGCTGAAGGCGGCGATCCTGCCGTTGCAGGTCCTCCAGGACCGTATCAAGTCAAACCGTTCGGCCTTCGAGGCTGCGTCTGCGGAAATCACCGCGATTCAAAGCTTGGCCGAATCTAAGAACAACTGGATCAATTTCTTATACGATCTTCAGCAACGTTTGGTTAAAGTAGAGGATGTGTGGCTTGATAGCCTCCAGGTGATCCGTGCTGGCAACACCAACGCCGGTGCGTCGGCGGGTGGGGAAATGTTTGGTTCCGCTGCGCCCGCAGCGCCCGAATTCAATGCGGATGGCACACCGGTGAAGCCAGTTATCCGTCTCCAACTGAGTGGCCGTCTTATTGATCGAAACAACCCGATCTCCCGCGTTTCTCCCGACTCTTATGAGCGGATCAAGAGTCTGCTCGCCAGCTTCGTGGATTCGCAGTTTATTTCCGCAGTGGAACGCGAAAGCTTCGATCCCAATACTCCGGGTATCCTGCGCTTCGACTTTATTATGGTAATCGATCCGGCCCGCCCCCTCTGATCCCATGGCCAGCTTTAAAAATAATCCCGCATTCTTCACGTCCCTCCTTTTCATCGGGGCCGTCACCGCAGCCCAAGCGTGGTTGATTTACAGCCAGCGGGCTGAAACCAAACGGTTGATCGGCGAGGTTGAGCAAAAGCAAGTTACACTCCAGAACTTCGCTTCCGCCAATCCTTTTCCCTCCCGTGAAAACGCCGCTGCGGTGGAGAAGGACCGGCTCCAAGCGGAGAAAACGCTGGCGGATATTCGCCAAGAACTTCAGGCTACCAGCGAGTTGGCCAAAACACTGGCGGCCGCGAAGGTGCCGGCCACATCCACGGACGCTTTTTTTGACTTGGCGAACTTTGTAGAGCACTTGCGCGACAGTGCGACCAAGGCAGGTGTAATCATCCCCCTCAACAGCTGGTTCGGCTTTGCCACTTACTCCAGCACCGGACCGGTTCGCGAGTTAATCGAGCCCGTCTTCAAGCAGCGCCAGCATGTGGAGTATTTGATGGATGCTCTGCTAGACGCCAAGCCGCGCGAGGTTCGCGCGGTGGAGCGCACCCGGCCATTGACCCTGGATCAGAAGGCCGCACTCTTGGCCGCTCCGGGATCAACCCCTGTTGCTGCGTCCGGAGCGAGCACGGAGGTGCCGGCTGATTATTTCGTGATAGATCCCCGCACGTCCGCCCAGCTCGAGGGTTTTGTGGACACCGATGCTTTTCGCCTCACCTTTACCGGCACAACGGATGTCTTGCGTGCCTTCCTGAACGAACTCGCACTGTTTAAACTTCCGGTGGTTGTTCGATCCGTCGAAGTGGAGCCGAAGGACAAGGGCACTTCCACCGCCGTCGCAGCTCGTCCCGCCGCAGCGCCCGTTTCCCCGTTCGGTCTCTTCGGACAAGAAAGCGTCACCGCTGCTCCTGTAGATGAGATCAAGCCTCTGATTGACCAAAACGACTCCGTCTTTGTCGTCACTGTGGAATTCATTAAACTTGTTGATAAAACCGGGCCGGCCGCCAACACCCCTTAAATCCCCATGTCTCTGCAGGCCAAAGATAAACTCTTTCTAACCGTCGGTGGCTTAGCCTTGGTGCTAACCTCGGCTTGGGCATTTCTGGAGCAATCCAAGATCTCGGCGCGCTCAGCCTCCGTGATCGCTCCGTCCAGCGGAGTTGCATACGAACCAAAGGAGTTAAAGGTCGTGATGCCGTCCTCTCAGAGCTGGGGCAAAGCCTCGGCTCAACCGGCGGGCGATAATTGGATTTACAACGTTTTCACACCGCCGAAGATCTATTATAATACCCACAGTAAACAATTTACGGTAATCCCGCCTGAGCTTGTCGCACCCCCCGTCCCGGTTGACCCGCTCGTTCCCCCCCCGCCTCCCCGTCCCGCGCTTGAGCTTGTGGGCGTAACCCAACCGCTCTTTCGACTTCAGCTCGTTGGCTACATCGGCACCGAGGGCAACTACCGCGGGACTTTTAACAACGAACTAACTGGCAAAACTTTCTTCGGCACCTCCGGTCGGAAAGTTCCAGAGCTAAACCTGGAAATCGTGACCTTTGAGGCCAAGCGCCGCAAAGTCGAGGTCGCCGGCGGGTCTACCATCATCGAGGTCACCGCGTTCGCCGAGGTGAAGGACACCGTGACCGGAAAGCTCTATCGCCTTGATCCCGAGAAACGTCTTCCTGAAGGACCGCTCTCAGCGACAGTCAAGCTGGCGGACGGCGCTGAGAAAACCGTCAAGACCGGTGACACCGTTAAAAGTGCCGAGTTCACCTACGTCATAGGTGAGCTTACCCTCGATCCTCCTGCGGTCGTCGTCACCAAGACCGGTGGGTCGGAAGCGGACTCGGTGGTGGAGACGCTTAAGATTCCTCTCCCGGTTGCACCTGCACCGGAGATTCCCGCCGGGCTCGAGGGCATGCCGCCCGGGTTTGACGGACCACCTGCTCCTGGCTTTCCCGGCACAAGATAAAACTATTTGGTTTAGCATCGTTTTTATTCGTCACATCCTTTTAACCTAACGCATCCCCTAAATGAATCACACCAAGCTCCCGACCAAAGTTCTCGCGCTCCTCGCTGCTCCTGTGCTCCTGACCCTGGCCATTCCAGTCGTTAAGGCACAGAGCCAGACTGAGACTAAGATACGCCTCATGGCCGAGGCGCTGCGCGCTCGCGACAGCGGAGACTTGGCGACCGCGAAGACGAATCTCGAACAGCTTCTCGTTCTGGCTCCGACCGACGTTACCGTCCAACGTTTGCTCGCAGGCGTAAATGATGGCCTGGCCAAAGGCGTGACTGCAGCGGAACTCACACCCGCGCTTCCCGCTCCTAGCGCACCGACCGAGGCGGTCTACAAACCCGAGGCCTTGGTGCAGACCACCCCGACTTCTGAGACTGCCGCCGCCCCCTCTTCCTCCGCCCCCGCAGAAGCCGTCGCCCCCGTATCCGCTGCCGACTCACTGGCCACCGCTGAGGCCGCTCGCGTTGCCGACCTGATCTCCGCTGCCAAAGCGGAGAACAAGGCGGCCCTCTCCCTTGCCAAGTCCGGCGACTACGACGCCGCCGCTGCCAAGCTGGATGCCGCCTCCCGCACGCTGCCGGTGAACACCCTCACGCAAGATACCTTGGCCAGTCTCGACGAAACCAAGAACGAGTTGCTTCTCCAAAAATCCCAAGCCCTGCTCAAAAAAGGCGACACCGCCGGAGCCAAGGCCGCACTTGATGGCTACAAAGTAAGCCCATCCGCCGATCCCGCAGCCGTCAAAAAACAAGCTGGCCGCATTGACCGTGTCGAACTCGATCCCTCGATTAGCCCAATCACCGAAGCCAATCCCGGATTCTTGGTGGAACAAAAGAAAATCGCGGCCTTGGTGAACAAGGGTCGCAGCCAATACGTCGCTGGCGACGTTGACGGTGCCCAAGAAACTTTCCGCACGGTGGAGACTGTCTCTGCCGACAACCCCGAGGCGAAGTATTTCCTGCAGCGCATTGCCGAAGATAAGGCCAAGGTCGGCACCCTGAACCGCGAAAAGACCCGCAGCCAGCTTCTCCAAGAGGTGGCTAATGCTTGGCAGCGTCCCGGCGTTTATGTCGAGAAGGGGACGGAGCGCGAAGTTGCCAGCCGCAGCGATTCCGCCGCGTTGGCCGCCAAGCTCGAAAGCATCCTAATCCCCAGCGTATCTTTCTCCGGCGTCGAGTTGGGCCGTGTAATCAGCACTCTCAGCGCCTACTCGGAAGAGTTCGATCCCGCCACCACTGGAACCAAGGGCGTAAACCTTGTGCTTACCAACCAGCTTCCGGGTGCGACCGTTCCTCAGGTTAACATCACCCTGCGTAATCTTT
The DNA here is from genome assembly GCA_027488595.1 of Opitutaceae bacterium. GTDB lineage: Bacteria > Verrucomicrobiota > Verrucomicrobiia > Opitutales > Opitutaceae > IMCC26134_A. The sequence continues at coordinate 4,454 of JAIYBI010000013.1, forward strand.
CCCTGAAGCGCATTCTCGATATCATCACCCAGAATGTCGGTTACCAATACGAGATTCAGGCAGACTTGATCCTGGTCCGCCCCAGCGGCGACAACGTAAACCTTACCACCGAGGAGTTCCCGGTGAGCAAGTCCGCCCTCACCCGCATGACTGGCGTGGGTGCCTCCGGCACCGCCGCTCCCGCCGCCTCCGCTGATCCTTTTGCGCCCGCCCCTACGGCCGCCGCTGGTGGCGCGTCTTCCGGTGGCGAGGCTGACGCCCTCAAGCGCTTCCTCTCCGCCGCCGGCGTAAACTTCGACGGCGTCACCGGCTCCAATCTTGCCTACGACGGCACTCGTATCATTGTGACCCAGACTGGGCGCAACATTGAGCGCATCCGCAACATCCTCGGCCGTTACAACGACATCCGCCAGGTCGAGATCGAAGCCAAATTCATGGACGTCCAAGAGGGCGCCGTGGATGAGCTCGGCGTTTCCTGGACCGCGCTCCAGAACACCTCTGTAACCCAGCTCGCCCTCGGTTCTCAGAATCGCAACCTCGGATCAACATTCACCAGCTCGTCAAGCGGCGGCAACGGGTTGGTCGTGCAATCTCCCGTTCCTGCTTCAACGACTATTATAGGAGGAGTCGTCACAACTAGAGACGCAATTCCAGGTTCCTCTACGCCTATTCTAAACGCGCCGCCCTCCATCCCCGGCACCGTGAATCTCGGCAGCGCATTGGGTTCGGTTGCAGCCGTCACCGGTGCGCGTATCGGCAATTTCGATGTCACGGCCACCCTTCGCGCGCTCTCCCTGCGCCAGGGCAGCGATCTCCTCAGCGCACCCAAGGTCACCGTCCTATCCGGTAGCCCGGCCAGCATCACGGTCGCCCAAGAGCTTCGTTACCCGCAAAGCTACGGTGAAATTCAGTCCGAAGTCGGCACCGGTGGCACGACCACTGGCACGGGTTCAGCCGCAGGTGTTACCATCACCGCCGGCACGCCGCAGGATTTCACTACCCGGAACGTGGGTGTCGAACTCAGCGTGACTCCCACCGTTGAAGAAGACGAATACTCCATTAGCCTTGAGCTGAACCCCCGCGTGACCGAGTTCGAGGGCTTCGTCGAATACGGTGGTCAATCAATCGCCATCTCCGGCAGCACCACCGTCACGGTGCCTTCAGGCTTTTACCAGCCCATCTTCTCTTCTCGTGAAATCAAGACCCGCGTCACCGTATGGGACGGCGCCACCTTGGTCATGGGTGGTCTCACCCGCGAAGAAGTGAAACGTGTGAACGACAAGACTCCGTTCCTTGGTGATATTCCCTACCTCGGTCGTCTTTTCAAATCCAAGGGCGAAGCCTCTACCAAGCGCAACTTGCTGATCTTCGTTACCGCAAACCTCGTCTCGCCCGGCGGCTCGCTCAAGAAGCAAGAGCTTAAGGGTGTCTCCCCGAACTCCGTCTTCCAAAACCCGTCGGTCGTTACTCCCGGCAACTCCGAGAACCGCATTCGGAGCAACTAAGCCGCTGTAGCACTGATCTTTTTTCTCAGATCGTGCGCATCGTTATTACTGAATTATCGCTCCTACTCGATTCGTTATGATGACTTTTACAACTACCCTACGTCGGCTAGTCCTTCGACTGGCTATCTTTACGCTCTTTTTCGCCGCGATCGGGACAGCCCAGGCACAGCTGACAAACAACGTTTATGTCTCAGCCGTCCCGCTCGACGGGGATCGAAACGTTGAACTAAGTCCGGGCGAGCCGATCCGCTACACGGTGTTTTATGGCCGAGAGGCTGGGAACCCCGGGCCACATGCGCGACAGGAAGTTCGTGTCAGCGTTTATTTAAGCACGGACGGAAATCCGACAAACCTCGATAACTTCCTTTTGGATTTCTTCGACGATGTGTTTCTTGATGGCATATCAATCGCAGAACCGCGCACGCAGACCTTGATAAATCGCATTCCTTCGAACTTTACTGGAACCTTCTTCCTGATTGCCCACGTAACGGTAACAGCCGGAGCAGCTGATACCAGAGCAAGCGACAACTTTCCCTCCGTAACGACGACTGGGGCGGCTCGTGTCACAATTCGCCCCTTCGACTCTCCGACGACCAGCCGAGTTTCTTTAAGTTCAGCCGGAGTAGAATCAAATGAGCTGAGCGAAAGCCCGTCAGTCTCAGCCGACGGACGCTATATTGTTTTCCAGTCGGAAGCTACAAACCTGATTGCCGGGCGGACGGCGCCATCTGGAATCTCCCAGATCTATCTTCGTGACACTTTGACCAATGAGGTGCAGTTGATCTCGCAGTTAGGAGGTGTTTATGGGAACGCGGAGAGCAAGTTCCCGGTTATCAGCTCGCTTGGTGCGCCGGATCCGATTGCTGGAACCCCAAAATACTACGTCGCTTACCAGTCTGCTGCCTCGAATCTAGTCACTGGAACGGGCGCGACCGACACCAATCAGCAAACCGATATTTTCCTCTACGACTTATCCACCGGTGTCACCACGCTGGTAAGCGTTCCGACTGGTTCGCCCGCCGGACAACAAGGCAACGGCGGCTCCTTCCTGCCGTCTATTAGCGGAGATGGCAACTTGATCGCCTTCGAATCTAGGGCTTCAAATCTCCTTGGCCGCTCTAGCAACGGGATTTTTCTGGATACTAATGGAAGATCCGACGTCTTTGTCTACAATCGGACCACAAAGGCTGTCACGGCGGCAAGCGCCAGTTCTGCGGGTGTTCTAGGCAATGGCGATAGCACTCAAGCGCGAATCAGCGAGGACGGCAGCACAGTGGTATTCCGTTCTTATGCGGGCAACTTGGGAGTTGGAGCTGTGGCCCCTCTTCCCCGTTCCGAAATCCTGGCGAAGACCTTGGCCGCGGGATTGTCCACAGGCCGGATTGATCGGATTTCAGTCATACGCGAGCTTCCCGGTGCTCCAGCCCGAAGCTTCACCGCTCTTGATCGAGACTCATTTGATCCCGCTGTGAGTCGGGACGGACGCTTTGTGGCTTTCGCGAGCAGAGCTACAAATACCCAAGCGCCAAACGGCGATTCAAACACGTCGGGTAACTCACAGGTCTATGTGGTGAACAGAGCAGTCACTCCTCCCGGCGGCGGACTTTTGACTCCTACAGACTTTGATGCGCTCGGTAACACAAGTTTAAACTTGGTTTCGGCGAGCGTTTCACCGCTCGATCCGCTTTCCGGTTTCGCCGATAACGAATCCGTCGCACCAGTCATCAGCGGGGATGGGCGCTATATCGGATTTCGAACCGAAGCTGGCGATCTATTGCCGAACGACATTGTTACTTCGGACGGTCGCGTATTTCAGACTAAATCTTCCGGTGTGGTTCTTGTTTTCCCGAATAATACGGATGTTATCGTGGACACACCCACCGTGGATATTAGTGACTCTACAGGATCCGGCGCCTCGGCGTATGCGGTCGTGACAAATGGAGCGGTTTCCTCGATAGTCGTGACTGACGGAGGTTCTGGCTACACGACGACTGCGAACAGTGTCACGGTGGACATCGCTGACGGCGGCGGAAGCGGTGCGAGAGCCGTCGCCACCGTTGGAACTGTAAACGGAGTGGCTGGTGTTATCACAGAAATAAATGTAACTCGTGGTGGTTCTGGCTACGCCAGAGGAACCGGAGTGTTTACAGATGGTGTTGGAACCGGATGTGTTGCCACTGCGGTGCTGGACGGCACCGGCGGCGTGAAAGATGTTCGCGTGAGTTCTGTAGGCTTCGGATATACTGCAAGTAACACCTCAATCGTGTTCAGCGCACCTGACGCCCCAGGCGGAGGTGTCGAGCCTACAGCGGTCGCTGTGATTGAGAACGGTCGTATTTATGATATCGCGGTGCTCACCGCTGGAAGCGGTTACGTCACCACTCCGACAGTTTCGATCATTTCCACTCCCCTCATTCCGGCAAGCGTTGAAATCAGCTTCGCTAATGGTGAAATCGTAAGTCCCGTCACCGTTCTGGACTCGGGTTCCGGCTATACGAATGCACCCAGCCTTAGAATTGACGTAGAGGACAGCAACGGCTTGGTCAGCTATCCCGCTGATGTAAATGACAACACAGAACCCCAACACACCGTTTTCGTGAGTGATGGATTGCCCGCGAATGCTATCAGCCGCTTCGCCGATTATAATAATTCGAGTGACGTGTATATACGGGATACCGGAATCAAGACGATCATCGTAACGGAAGGTGGAAGCGGATATACGCAAAATCTTCTGCTAGGTTCTGTGGAGATTTCTGGCGGAGGCGGTAGCTTAG
>JAIYBI010000308.1 GCA_027488595.1 Opitutaceae bacterium
CCAGCAATGACTCCCCCGGCGGCTTCCCACACCTCCCTGTTGTTCAAGGGCTACGCCGGCCTCGACGGCCATTACGACGAGGCCCTCGCGCCCGACGGCTCCCTGCGCCCCGCCTGGCAGGCCTTCGCCCGTTCCCTCGGCTCCGATCCGCTCAACACCCTCCGCATCGCCAACGAATCCGCCCGTCGCGCCATCGTCGAACAGGACGTCAGCCTCAACGTTTACGCGGGCGAGAACTCCGACGCCACCGCCTGGCCGCTCGATGTCGTCCCGCTCCTGCTCGGCTCCGGCGACTGGGAAACCCTCTCCACCGGTCTGCGCCAGCGCGCCCGCGTTTTTAACAGCATCCTGCAAGACCTCTACGGCCCGCAAAAACTTCTCCGCCAGGGCTCCCTTCCCGCCGCCCTCGGCATGGCCAACCCCCACTTTCTGCGTCCCTGCGCCGGTCTCGGGAAGGCCCGCCAGCCCTTCGTCCACACCTACGCCGCCGACGTTGCCCGCTCGCCCGACGGCCGCTGGTGGGTCTTGCAAGACCGCCTCGAAGCTCCCGCCGGTCTCGGCTACGCCCTGCAAAACCGCATCATCGTCCGCCAGGTCCTGCCCAACGCTTTTAAACACACGCCGGTCAGCCGCCTGTATCAGTTTTTCCGCGACTTCCGCGTTTCCCTCGACCAGCTGCAGTCACGCACCGATTCGCCACGCATTGTTCTGCTCTCCCCCGGCGCGGCCAACGAGGCCTACTACGAACACGTTTACCTCGCCCGCCACCTCGGCTGCCCGCTCGTGGAGGGTGGTGACCTCACCACGCGCGACGGCCGGGTTTTCCTGCGCACTGTCGGCGGTCTGCGCGAGGTATCGGTCATCGTCCGCCGTCTCGACTCCGAGTTTTGCGATCCACTCGAGCTCGACGAGCGTTCCCTCCTCGGCGTGCCCGGCCTCGTCCACGCCGCCCAATCCGGTCGCGTCGCCATCGCCAACCAGCTCGGCGGTCGCGCAGTCGAAAGCACCGCGCTGCTCTCGTTCTTGCCCTCCCTCTGCCGCCAGCTCACCGGCGAATCCCTGCTCATCCCGAGCGCCGCCACGTGGTGGGGCGGGCAGCGCACCCCGCGCGACTACATTCTGGCCAACCTCGATACCCTCGTTATCAAGCCCACCTACGCCGGCCCAAGCGCCCCCGCAACCCGCTACGGCGCCTTGCTCGACTCCAAGGCCCGCGCCGCCCTCGCCGCCGAGATCACCGCCAACCCTTCCGCCTACTGCGGCCAGGAACGCGTCCTGCTCGGCACCACTCCGGCATGGGACCCCGCCACTTCTTCGCTACGGCCCATGCCTTTCGTCACCCGCATTTACCTCTCGTGGAAGGACGGCGACTACCAAGCCATGCCGGGCGGCCTCAGCCGCTTCAACACCTCCGGCGAGGACGCCATCGTCTCCCTCCAAAGCGGTTCCGTCTCGAAGGATACTTGGGTGCTCAGCGAGGCGCAAAACGACGATCCACCCGTCGTCGAGGCCGTCACCCTCCACGTCAACGAGCAACGCCACAGCGCCGCCACGCCCAGCCGTCTTGCCGACAATCTTTTCTGGCTCGGCCGCTACCTCGAGCGCTCCAGCCAGCTCAGCCGCCTGCTCGCCAAACTCGACCCTCTCCTGCGCGATGAGATCGCGGTGCTCGACCCCGCCGTGCTGCACGACACCATCGCCTTCCTGCTTTTCCTCCAGGACGCCCACCTGCCCTCCGGCGGTTCTCTGGAACAAAAAGCCGAGCACGCCCGGCGCGTCGCCGCCGACGCCAACCAGTTCGGCGGTCTCACCGCCAACCTCTCACGCCTCGCCCGTATTCTGGAATCCTCCAAACTCCGCCTCCCGCCCGAGGCTTGGCGCATCGCCCGCGAGCTGCGCGCCGCCGGCCGCACCGCTTTCTCCTCCGCCGCCATCCAGTCCCACCTTGCCAACCTCGATGGCGTCACCGCCGAGGTCATGGTGCACGACACCGGCTGGCGTTTCCTCGAACTGGGCCGCCGCATCGAGCGCGCCACCCACACCTTGCAACTCATGCGCGCCTTGCTCCAGCGCGCCGCCGGTGCCCCCGGTCCGACCGAGTTCCGCCTGCAAACCTGCCTCCATCTCTCCGAAGGTCTCTTCACCTACCGGGCCAATTTCAACGGCACTTTCCACCCGGCCAGCGTCTTGTCCTGGATGCTCTCCGAACCCGAGAACCCGCGCGGCCTGCGCTACCAGGTCGAGCGAATCACCGAGCACCTCGCCACCCTGCCGGATGAGCTCGCCCCCCGCGCCGTCGAGGCCTTGCGCACCACCGTTTTCCGCCTGCTGAGCAGCGTGCGCCTCGCCGACATGGATGTGCTCGCCGCCACCCCCGAACAAGCCGGCGAGCTCTGGAACGACCAGCTCTCCCTCCTCTCCGAGGTGGGCACTCAACTCGCCCAAATCTACTTCGCCCACACCGACGCCGACACCGCAGGCTGAACCTCCCATCCAGTTTCAAGTTTCAGCCCTCAGCTCTCAGGTTTCAGGTTTTAGGTTTCAAGTTTCAGGTCTCAGGTTTCAGGTTCTAGGTCTCAGGTCTCCGCCTTCCATGCCTCTCTACCGTATCCACCACGCCACTACCTACCGGCACCGCACCCCCGCGAGCGCCGCCTGGCAGACCGTGCGGCTGCGCCCGCGCGACGAGTCGGCGCAGATCTGCCTGGAGTTCGACCTCGATATCAGTCCGCGACCGACCGATCTCACCGTGCGCACCGATTACCACGGCAACCACCTCCACGTCTTCACCGTGCGCGCGTCCCACCGGGAATTCACCGTCCACGCCCACAGCCTGGTGCGGCGAACCGAACCGGTCTTGCCCATGGCCGCCCTCACCCCTGCCGCCGCCGAGGCAGGGTCACTCGCCGAGGACGCCGTGCTGGAAGGTGATTTCCTCCTCGAACAATTCCGCCACCCCAGCGCCTCGATCCCCCGCCTGGACGCCGCCTCCGAGCTGGCCCGCGCCAGCGATAACGAAGCCCCCTTGCTCGCGTGGATGGAGGAGCTGGGCGCGGTCTTCGCCCGCGATTTCCGCTTCGATCCGCAAGCCACCGACGTCTCCACCCCTCTCGCCGAGGTGCTGCGCCTGCGCCGGGGTGTTTGCCAGGATTTTGCCCATCTTTACATCGCCTGCGCCCGCTCGCTCGGCCTGCCCGCCGCCTACGTCAGCGGCTACCTGCTCACCGAGCCCCCGCCCGGCCGACCGCGCTTCGTCGGCGCCGACGCCATGCACGCCTGGGTGTCGGTTCATGTGCCCGGCACCGGCTGGGTGGACTACGACCCGACCAATCACTGCTTCGCCGGCGCCGGACACATCGTCGTGGCGCGGGGCCGCGACTACGCGGATGTCAGCCCCGTGCGCGGCCTCTTCAATGGCGGCGGCCAGCACTCCCTTTCGCTGGGCGTGACGGTCGAGCCCGCCGAGGCCGCCGCGGAGTAACCACGCACCACCCGCTGCGATCAGGGCCTCCAACGTCACCAAAACTCCACACGATTTCTTTTTGTCGCCGTGGCCCGTGTCGTGCATGATGGACCTATGTTTACCCGCTTCCTCACCCGTTTCGGTCTCACGCTGGGCTTCGCATCGTTCACCTTCGGCGCCTTCGCCGCCGAAGGCCCGGGAGACCTGGTTCCCGCCTCCTCACTCGTTGCCCTCGCCCCCGGAACTCTCGTTTCCGGCCCCATGCTCGGCTATCGCACCCACCGCGAGGTCCTCATCTGGCTCGAAACCCGCGACGCCGCCGAAGTGAGCCTCACTTATCAACTCGCCGACACCATCGAGGCCACCGGCCTCACTTCAGTCGTCCCCGTGAGTCCCGTAAAATCCGAGGCCGGCCTGACTGTGCTTGCCCCCGCCAACCCCGCGCCACCCGTCGTCACCGCGCCGATCACCATCACCCACCGCTCGCCCGCCGTTTTCCCTGCCGGCACCCAGCCGCAGAAATTCGTGCTCCCGCTGCTGGAGATGGGACGCCGCTACACCTACACCATCAAGATTGACGGCCAGACGCAGACCTTCCC
>JAIYBI010000539.1 GCA_027488595.1 Opitutaceae bacterium
CGTGGTCCGCCGTGAGGATGATGACGCTCGAATCGGCGATGCCGGCGGCGGCGATGGCGTCGCGGATGACCCGGAGCGCTGCGTCGCACTCGGCGAGGGCTTTCATTTTTTCGGGGGAATTCACGCCGTATTTGTGGCCGGTGAAATCAGGGTCTCCAAAGTGGATGAAGAAGAGGGCGGGCGTTTCTTTTTTCACAACCTCGGCGGCGGCGGCGGCGATGCCCTTGCAGAGGTAGTCCTCCGGGATGACGAAGGTGTCGAGGCCGCCCGCTTGCTCGAAGGTTTTGAATTTGGACTTGGAGGCGACCATGGCGGTGCGCAGGCCCCGGGCCTTGGCGAGCTGGAAGATGGTGGGGACAGTGAGGGGTTTGGTGGCGTCGAACTCGTTCCAGCTGACTTGGTGTTTCTGGACGCCGACGCCGGTGAGCATGGAAGTGTGCGAGGGCAAGGTGAGGCTCGGCACGATGGTGAAGGCCTCCCAGGTGTGCGCGCCCTCGGCGGCCATGGCCTTGAACAAGGGCATCTCGGCGGCGGCGATGTTGGAGGGTGCGGCCTGATCGAAACTGATGATAAAAACGTGCGCGGCGCGGGGGGCGGAGGCGAAAGCGGCGGGCGCCAGGCAAACCGAGAACAGGCAGGCGAGGGCGGCGTGGAGGCGTTTGATCATGGCGGTGGCGCGGGTGAGCGGAGAGTTGGGAGGGTGACGCGAGAGAAAGCGCCGTGGCGAAGGTTTTCCCGGCGCGTGAACAAGAGGCTCGATTAAAGTTCGATTCCGGGCCGGGCGGCGTTTGGATCGGGCTACGCCATGCCTCGCGACGACCAACCCGATTTTTTTGCCGATGCGACCCCGAGTGTGGAGCCTGCGGCCGCGCCGGCGGGAGACGGCGCTCGCGGCACGCAGCCCCTCGCGGCGCGGATGCGGCCGCGCACGCTGGCGGAGATCGCAGGGCAGGAACATCTCACCAAACCGGACGGCCTGCTGGCGCGCCTCATCTCGTCGAATCGCTTCGGGAGTCTGGTGTTTTACGGTCCGCCGGGGTGCGGCAAGACCAGCTTCGCGGAGGTGATCGCGCGTGTGACGGGCAGTCGTTTCGTGAGGGTCAACGCCGTGATGAGCAACGTGGGCGAACTGCGCGAGATACTCGGCGCGGCGCGGAGGCGTCCGAGCGAGCCGACACTGCTCTTCATTGACGAGCTGCACCGCTTTAACAAATCGCAGCAGGACCTGCTCCTGCCCGACGTCGAGGAAGGCTACATCCGCCTGATCGGGGCGACGACGCACAACCCCGGATTCTACGTGAATCCGCCGCTGCTCTCGCGCAGCCATCTGTTCCGGCTGGAACCGCTTGCGCCCGCCGCCGTGGCCTCGGTGCTGGCGCGAGCGCTGGCCGACGTCGAGCGCGGCCTAGGCTCGTCGGGCTGCACGGCGGACGAGGCGGTGTTGCTGGACCTCGCCGGGCTGTGCGAAGGCGACCTGCGACGGGCGCTCAACGCGCTCGAAGTCATCGTGGCCGGGCTGCCGGAGGGAGCGGTGATCACGACGGCGGAGTTGGAGATTTTCGCGCGCGAGCGGCGCATCCGCTACGACGCGGACGAGGACGAGCACTACGATACGATCTCGGCGTTTATCAAAAGCTGCCGCGGGTCCGACCCCGACGCCGCGCTCTACTGGCTGGCCAAGATGCTCGCCGGCGGCGAAGACCCGCGCTTCATCGCGCGGCGGCTCGTCATACTCGCCAGCGAAGACGTGGGGTTGGCGGATGCGCTCGCGCTGCCGCTGGCGGTGGCGGCGCACCATGCGTGCGAGTTTGTGGGGTTGCCCGAGGCCGAGTATGCGCTCGCCCACGCAACCCTGCACATCGCCTGCGCGCCCAAGAGCAACTCGGTAACGCTCGGTCTCGCGGCGGCCAAACACGCACTCAATTCCCAGCCGGTGCAAAGCGTGCCGATGCCAATGCGAGACAAAGGCGGCAAAGCCAACAAACTCCTCGGCCACGGCAAAGGCTACCTCTACGCCCACGATTACCCGGAGAACATCGCGCCGCAGTCCGCGTTGGAGAAACCGCTCTCGCTTTTCACACCCAAGACGGCGGGCATCGAGGCCAAGCTGGCAGAGCGGCTCGCCCGCTGGCGCGAGATGCGGGCGCAGGCGCTCAAACGCACTTAGCCGGACTCATGCAATTGCCCGGCTCGCGGCGGGCTTGCCCAAGGCGCTCCATGCGGTATGGTGCAGCTATGCGAAACTCCTCCTTGCTGTGCGTGCTGCTCTTGGTCGGTGCATATCCCGCGACGGCGCAGACCGGTGCCGGAGCGACTCCGTCCCCCACCCCGCCGCCTGCGACCGCTCCTGCGACCACTCCTGCCGTCAAACCCGCGGTGAAGCCCGCCAAGCCGGCTGAGAAAAAAGTCGAGAAGGAGAAGGAGGGCGTCATTGAGGGAATCGCGGTGGCGCGTCCGGATGGGCGCTGGTTGGGAATCACCACCACGGGCAACCAATTCAAAGTCACCTTCTACAACCAGAAAAAGAAACCGGAGGCCGCCGACGTGGTGCGCGGCACCGCGCGCTGGAATCATCCGCGCCAACTCAAAGACGAGAACACCGTGCTGAATCCCTCGGGAGCGAACGCTCTCGCGACGCCTCCCCTGCTCAAGCCACCCTACGTTTACACCGTGCGCTTCGTGCTCATCGGCGCGGATGATAAGATCAAGGAATCCTACGCCGTGCAGCTCAAGCCGGGCGCGAACGATCCCGCGGCGGCCACCGCAGACGTCAAACGCTGAGTGGCGCCGGAGCGGGTGCGAATACCGGTGAAGATGCTTCCTGGCGCAGCATCGTCACCGAGACGGAAAGCTTCTCGGTCCGCGTGCCCTTGAACACGCCGCGGGTCGGAGTGCTGTCGTGGGAGTCGCGGCCGCAGGCCACTTTCACGTGACGTTCGCCCACGACGCAGTCGTTGGTCGGATCGAGCGGATACCAAAAGCCACCCGGGAGGTAAACTTCTACCCAGGCATGGCTCTCCGCCGAGCCGACGAGCGCGGCGGGCGGGTTCTTCGTGCCGGCTGCCTTGCGCTGCGTCTCCGTCTCGATGTAGCCGGTGACGTAGCGCGCCGGGATCTCCGCCGAGCGAAGAATGGCGATCATCACCTGGGCAAAGTCCTGGCAAACGCCGGCCTTGAGCGTGAGCACCTCGGTGACGGGCGTATCTATGCGGGTGATGCCGGGCACGTAACGGAAGGTCTCCTTGATCCAGTGATTCAGGCGCAACAAGGTGGCGCCGAGCTCCGCCCCGGGCTTGAAAAACTGGTTGGCCAGCCGGTGCACGGCGGCGGACATCGGAATCGCCTCCGAGGGCATGAGAAACTCGAAGAGCCGGAGCCGCTCGCCGCGGAAAATCTGCCGGGCCTCCGAGATGCTGATTTCCAACGCCGCGTGCGGAGGCGCCCACCTCTGCGTCTCCACCGCCGAGCGGCTCTCGACCACGAGCCGGCCATGCCGGTGGGCGACCGCGAAGGACTCGACCAGATTGCCAAAGTAATCGGCGTAGCGATGCACGCGGCCAACCGGCTCGGTGACAAAATCGCGGGAGAGCAGGCGCTGGCGCTCGTCATCCACCGGGGTGAGCCGGGCCTCCATGAAGGACTCGCTGGCCTCGCCGGCATAAAGGTAGGTAGTTTTATGTTGGATACGAAAAAGCATGGAGCCGGAATGCGAGGACCCAAGTTTTGGGAAGACCCGCCGGGGAAAGCAAGATTCGGTCCCCGAGGGACGGAGGTTTCCCGCGTTTGACACCTGCGAGCGCCGCCGCGAATCTTGCCACCCGCCACCATGACCGCCTCCGCCAATTTTGACCCCGTCGAGTCTGCCATCGAGGATATCGCCGACGGCAAACTCATCATCGTCACCGATGACGAGAACCGTGAGAACGAGGGCGACCTCGTGATGGCGGCCAGCAAGGCCACGCCGGAGACGGTCAACATGATGATCCGCCACGCGCGCGGACTCATCTGCGTGCCGACCACGGCAGGACAGCTCCGCCACCTCGGCATTAACCCGATGGTGCAGGAAAACCGCGAGGCGCAACGCACCGCCTTCACCGTTTCAGTGGACGCCGCCGAAGGCATCACCACCGGCATCAGCGCCTACGACCGGGCGCGCACGATCCGCCTGCTCGCCGACCCAAAAGCGCAGTCTTCGGACTTGGTGCAGCCGGGACATATCTTCCCGCTTAAAGCGCGCCCGGGCGGCGTGCTGGAACGTGCCGGCCACACCGAGGCGGCGGTGGATCTGGCCTCGCTGGCGGGGCTGCATCCGAGCGGCGTGATCTGCGAAATCCTCAATGACGACGGCACGGTGGCGCGCCTGCCGGACCTGGTGGAGTTGAAACACAAGTTCGGCCTCAAACTCATCTCCATCGCGTCGCTGATCGAATACCGCCACCACCGCGAGCAACTGGTGGAGCTGGTGTGCAGCCGGCCCTTCGCGAGCGAATTTGGCGATTTTACGCTGAATGTCTTTCGGAGCCGGATTGATGGGCGGCACCATCTCGCGTTCACCCTCGGGGACTGCGGCGCAGAGCCGACGCTGGTGCGGGTGCAGAGCGAGAATCTACTCGGTGACGTTTTCCGGCTGCGCGGAGCGGACAGCGGACGGACGCTGGCGGCGGCTTTTGCGGCGATTTCCAAGGCAGGGCGCGGAGTCGTGCTCTACATGGAGCACGCGCAAGGCGGGGCCGACGTGATCAAGCACCTTGCCGAAGGCGGGGCGGCGCCACGCATGGACTTCCGCGACTACGGCACAGGCGCGCAGATCCTCTACGCGCTCGGGCTGCGTAAAATCCGACTCCTGACGAACAACCCGCGCAAAGTCGTTGGCCTCGACGGCTACGGGCTGGAGATCGTCGAGCAGGTCGCGCCTTAAGGCTTACTTCTTTTTGCCGCGGGCCGGGCCGTCTTTGCCAGAGCCGCCGCTCGCGCGGCCGGCGTTGAGCAAGGTGCCACCGATGACGCCGACGGCGAAGACAGCAAAGTAGGCCATCGCGGCCGAAGTGCGGACCGGTTTGTCGAGCAGCAGCGAAAAACGGAAATCAATCGTGTGGGTGTTCTCCGTGCCGATATAAACGACCACGAAGAGAATGAGCAGAAACCCGAAGGTGCGGAAAATGATGGAGGCCATGTGGAGGAGGTCTGCATCAAATCCGCCGGCGGCGGATTTTGCCAAGCGCAATGCGGCCTGTCCCGGCCAAGCTGATCAGCGAAGCTCAGTGCGCGACGTGGACCTTTTCGCCCTTTGGCTGGCCGATGGAGGCGAGCAGGGAGACGAACCAAGGCGTGGCGATGTCGAAGGGTTTGCCGCCCTTGATGCGCGGAAACTCGATGGCGCGAAGGACGCCGCCGCGATCCTCGTCGTGGCCGATGACGCCGCTCTCGCGACGCAGGGCGCATTCGACGGCGAGGTCGGTGCAGCTCTTGATGAGCCGGAGGTCGTCGCTGTTGGCGGCGGCGGCGCGGGCGAAGTAGCCGGATTTTTGCACGAGCACCTTTTCGGCGCCGAGCATCTTGGCGAATTGATCGCCGAACCATTTCCCGGGGTTGATGGCGTCGAGTTTGACGTGACCGAACGCGTCGCGCGGCACTTCCTGGCCCTTGGCCTGCATCTCGGCGATGATGGCCTCCACGCCGGCGCCCTCGGAGATGAAGATGTTCACGTTGTCATGCTTTTCCATTACAGCCTTCAGGCGGGCGGCCTCGGCGGCGAGATCCATGGCCATCTCGGGAATGAAGATGGCGTGGACATCGAGGTTGGGGCGGGAGAGGCCGAGGCCGGGGACAAATTCCTCGCGGTCGAGCAGCTTGCGGTAGTCGGCGGCGGTGGCGGCGGTGAGCCAGCCGCAGGCGCGGCCCATGACCTCGTGGATGATGAGCATGCGCGGGTTGGCGTTGTGCTCGGCGACGACGTTGCGGAAGTAGCGCGCGCCCTGCTCGGCGGCGGTCCAGGCGCCGAGGGACTGGCGGATGGGGAAGACGTCGTTATCAATAGTCTTGGGCAGGCCGATGACGGTGAGGCCGTAGTTGTGGCGCGCGAGGAAGGCGGCGAGGTCGGCGGCGGCGGTGTTGGTGTCGTCACCACCGATGGTGTGTAGGATATCTACGCCATCGGCGATGAGCTGGTCGGCGGCGACCTTTTGCGGGTCCTGGCCCTCTTTGACGAGGCCGCGCTTCACGCAGTCTTTGACGTTGGTGAGTTTGACGCGGGAGTTGCCGATGGGGGAGCCGCCGTGTTTGTGGAGGATGGGAGCGGCGGCGCGCTCGGCGGGGCCAATCTTGTAGGAATCGCCGAGGAGGAGGCCCTTGTAGCCGCCGTGGTAGGCGATAAGCTCGATGTCGGGTGCGATCTCGGTGTAGCGCTCGATGAGGCCGCCGACGGCGGAGCTAAGGCAGGGCGCGAGGCCACCGGCGGTGAGGAAGGCGACTTTCTTCGGGCGGGCGGCTGGCGTGGTGGAGGTGCTCATGGGTGGAAAAAGGCAAGCGTGAGCAGGTCGCACGCCGCAGGGCAAAGCCGGAAAGGCCGATGCGCAAAGGTGGACAAGATAAGCCCCCCCGCTCCCGATAGCGCGCCACGACTTCAGCCGAACATCTTCAAGTTCACCCTCTGTCCGGCGGCCGAGCGCGGCCCGAGCTTTCGCAATCTAGTTTCGGATTGTGCCGCTCCTTTCTTAGGGTATCGTTCCAATTCTTCGTCAAAATTCTCCACCATGAAGCTCCCGCGTCTGTTTGCCTCGCTTGCCTTGCTCATCGCCGCCCTTTCACCGGGCTTTGCCCAATCCACCGTCACGACCGAACGCACCGTCGGAGCGCCCGTCACCACGGTCGAGACCCGCACCTTTGTGAACGCAGAGGGCAAGACCGTCACCGAGCGCGTCACCACCAACGTCCAGACCGAGCGCGCCGCGGTCTCCAAAACGTTCTCCGCCGCCGTCGTCATCTCCAACCGCGCCGGCAAGGATTACGACGACAAGATCTCCGTCCTCGAGGATCTGCTCTCCGCCCGCATCACCGATCTGGGCTTCAGCCTCCTGTCCCGCGAGGTCGTGGTGGATAACCTCCGCAAATTCGACCCCAACACCGCCTCCGCCGCCCGCCCCGCCGACAGCCTCGACGCCCAGCTCACCGACCAGTCCTCCGCCCTGCGCCTCGCGCAAAACATGGGCGCCGACTACATCGTGCAGGCTTCCATCACCAGCTACGCCGCCACCAAGCGCACCGTCACCGCCTACGGCAACTCCCTCAACAACTACGACTACACCCTGCGCGTCACCTACAAGATCCTCGACGCCCAGGGCGGCGGCTCCCTCACCGGCGATGTCGCCAAGGCCTCGCGCACCGAGCAGGCCACCGCCAACGCCTCCAGCGAGGTCCAGGGCATCTTCGACGACCTCCTCGACGAGGCCACCACCCAGATCACCGCCTCCCTCCGCACTCGCGTCGCCGCCGGCAAGATCACCGCCCCCAAGGCCGCCGCCAAGCTCGTCACCATCACCATCAAGCCCGAGGCCGCCGATCTCTTTATCCCCGATGTCCGCATCAACGCCGAGAACGTCGTCACCGTCGGCGAGTCGAAGTTCAAGGTCACCCCGTTCAACGCCACCGTTGAGGTCGATGGCGTCGCAGTCGGCTCCGCCCCCGGCCAGATCACCCTCCGCCCCGGATTCAGCAAACTCCGCATCTCCCGCGAGGGTTTTGACACCTGGGAGCGCACCATCAGCGCCACCGAGGGCCAGGTTCTCAGCGTCACCATGAAGATGTCCGCTGAGGGCTACGCCCGCTTCAAAGACGCCACCGCCTTCATCAACGATCTCAAAAACGGTGCCAAACTCACCGACGCCGAGGTCAAGAAAATCGAGGGCGAGGCCAAGTCCCTCGAAAACTCCTTCTTCAAAGTAGATACCAAGGAAAACTTCCGCTACATCCTCCCCGACCGCTACAAGGAAGTGAAGTAAGCCTCCCTAAGAAATCCTCCTCCTGATTCTTATTCTTAACCTTACTCTTTCTCCCACGCCTCCCTTCTCAACGTCCATGAATCTTAAATTCTACGCCTTCACCGGCCTCCGTCTCCTCGCCGTCAGCCTCCTCTGCGGCACCGCCCTCGTCGCCCAGGAAACCGCCCCGGCCCCCGTCGCCACCCCGGTCGCCCCGAGCATGAAATCCCTCGGCATCGCCAAGGTGAAAGCCACCCCGGCTATCCTTGCCAACGCCGCCGGCGCCGAGCGCAAAAACTCCATCGATCGCATGACCCAGGCCCTCGATGGCCAACTCATCTCCGCCGTTCAGCAGACGCGCAAGTTCACCGTCCTCGCCCGCTCCGACTCCGACGCCCTCATCGAAGAGGCCGGCGCCACCGGCAAATCGTTTTCCTTCGGCGACGCAAACTACCTCCTTGTTGTCACCGTGGACGATTTCCAGGACTTCATCCAGACCGCGACCTTCGCCGCCCTCGGCAAGACCGCCACCAAACGCGTCATCCGCTTCGCCGCCGTCGGCAAGATCTACGAGACCAAGACCAACAAGCTCATCGAGTCCGCCAACTTCCAGGAGCAAAACCTCGATACCGAGGAACTCCTCGCCAACTCCGCCAGCACCGGCGGCGAGCTCTCCGACGCCCTCCTCCTCGCCCTCACCCGCCGCATGAGCGAACAGATTGCCCAGCGCGTCGCCGATGTCATTTACCCCGCCAAGATTATGGCCAAAACCGGCAAGGTCGTCACCATCAACCGCGGCGACGGCACCGCCATCGCCGTCGGCCAGCTTTGGGAGGTCTTCGCCCTCGGCGAGGAGCTCACCGACCCCGATACCGGCGCCTCCCTCGGCCGCGAAGAAATGTCCGTCGGCAAAGTCCGTATCAACCGCGTCACCGCCAAGACATCCCAAGCCACGGTTGAAGGCGAAGACCTCGGCATAGACAAGGGCGCCATCGTCCGTCGCGTCGTCCAGTAAACACACGCCGCGCCAACCCAAGGGAACCGGCCCCGCACCGGTTCCCGTTTTGCGGCTTTTCCATCCTTTCAGTCCCTCCGCTTCCACTCGCATCCTTCGCACCCATGCTCCTCGCCTCCCGTCGCCTCGTCATCGCCGGCCTCAGCGCCGCCGCCCTCGCCCTAACCGGCTGTCAAACCTACACCGCCCAGACTGCCGTTCGTGATGTCGCCGTTCGCACCGGCAACCTCGCCTTCGCCGCCGCCCAGGCCGACAAAGACGCCGAGAAAAACAAAGACGGCAAAGACGGTATCGTCTACCGCCTCGAGCAAGGCGCCATCCTTCGCTCCGCCGCCCTCGCCAACATCGCCGACGATACCGCCAAGCCCGCCGCCCAGCTCGACCAGACCGCCACCAACCAGGCTCTCCAGGCCGGAAACCCCGTCTCTCCCCGCATCGCCTACCTCACCCGCTCCATCGCCGCATTCAACGCCGCCGAGGAGCGCATCAACGACTACGAGCAGAAGGCCAAGGTCAGCGTCGGTAACGAGGCCGGTGCGCTCATGACCAACCAGGCCAACCTGCCCTACAAGGGCCGCGCCTACGACAAGGTGATGATGAACACTTACAAGGCGCTAAACTATCTCCAACTCGGCGACTCCGACGCCGCCCGCGTCGAACTCAACCGCGCCCTCCAGCGCCAGCGCGATGCCGTGGACGCCAACGCCAAGCGCATCGAGGAGGCCAAACGCCTCGCCGAGGAAGCCCGCTCCGATGGCGTCAAAGACGAGCAGGGCCGCAAGGCCGGTTCCTACGACGTGGACAAGGCCAAGTCCAACCCCCGCACCGCCGCCGCCCTCGCCACCGTCGAGGCCGAGCTCGACTCCACGATCCAGGCCTATGGCGATTACGTGAACCCCTTCGCCGTTTTCCTCGATGGCCTCGTTTTCACCGCCCAAGGCACCGATGCCTCCGACCTCGAACGTGGTCGCAAGTCCTTCGAGCGCGTCGCCGCCATGTCGCCAAACAACCCCTACCTCCGCGCCGACCTCGCCGCCGCCGAGGCCCTCGCCCAAGGCCGCTCTCCCGCCGTCGTAGTTACTCCCGAGCCCGCTCCGGCCGCCGCCGTCGCCCCCGTCACCGAGGCTCCCGCCGCTTCCACTCCTGTCGCTCCCGCTACGCCCTCCGCCGACGCCGCAGTCGTCACCGCCCCCGCCGTGCTCGCCACCACCGAAGTAGCCCCCGCCGCCCCCGTCGCTGCCCCGGTCGTCGCGCCCGTCGGCGATCTGGTTTACGTCATCTTCGAGACCGGCACCGCACCCTTCCGCGATCAGATCCGTATTGATATCCCCGTAATCCTCGTGACCAACGGTCTCTCCTACGTCGGCGCCGCTTTCCCGAAAATCAAAACCGTCGCCGACTACGCGCCCGCTCTCACCGTCACCGCCGGCGCGGAGTCCTTCCCCACCTCCGTCATCGCCTCTATGGATAGCGTCGTCGCCCAGGATTTCAAAAACGAATGGCCCACCATCCTGACCAAGACCCTCATCTCCACCGCCACCAAAGCCATTACGCAGGCCATCATCCAGAAGCAGCTCAACGACCAGGGCGGCATGGCCGGGCTCATCGGTGGCATCGCGATGGGCGCCCTCAACGCCTCCACCAACATAGCCGACACCCGCACTTGGCGCTCCCTCCCCAAGCAATTCCAATACGCCCGCCTTT
The DNA here is from genome assembly GCA_027488595.1 of Opitutaceae bacterium. GTDB lineage: Bacteria > Verrucomicrobiota > Verrucomicrobiia > Opitutales > Opitutaceae > IMCC26134_A. Next base: position 10,696 of record JAIYBI010000539.1, read on the forward strand.
CCGTCCCCGCCGACCGCCAGCTCACCCTTAGCGCCGCCGGCAGCACCCAGGCGGTTGCCGTGGAACCCGGACGCGTTAATGTCGTCTATGTAAAGTCCACCGGCGCATCCACGCCCCTCCTCGTCAGCCAGTTCAGCTTGAAAAAATAATCCACCTCACTCCTCCCGTTTCCCGTTCCGTTCCTCCCTCCCACATGAAAATTCTCCTGCCCGTCCTCGCCCTCGCCGCGCTCGGCCTCACCGGTTGCGCCACCAGCGTGAACACCGTCCAACGCGCCAATCCTCAGGCCACGCCGTCCTACGTCGCCGACCAACGCGTCATCACCGACACCACCCTCGCCCGCAAACTCTCCACCGTCTCCGTCAACGAGGCCAAGGTCTCCGGCAACCTGCTTAAAATCCAGGTCACCCTCGAGAACCGCTCCACCAAGCCCCAGGCCTTCACCTACAAGTTCGACTGGATCGCCGACGACGGCATGGAGCTCTCCTCGCCCATTGACGGCTGGAAACAGATCCAGCTTGAGGGACGCGAGGTCCGCGCCATCTCCTCGATCGCCACCAACCCCCGCGCCGTGGACTTTCGTCTGAAAGTTCGCGAAAACAAATAAGCCCGTCGCGCCCATCCTTCGCCCTCACCCTTACCGCTCAACTTTCCCACCTATGAAATCCACCCGTCTCGCCATCCTCGCCCTCGCCGCCGCTTCCGCTGCGTTCCTCACCGGTTGCGCCACCCAAAACAACGCCAAATACGTAGACGCCAAAGGGCCGAACACCATCGTCTCCCTCAACTCGATCAACATCCAGGACTGGAACACCGCCGCCGATAAACTCGTAGCCTCCCTCCTCGCCTCCGGCGTCCTCGAGCGCGCTCCCGAGCTGCCCGCTGTCATGGCGATTTCCCGCATCCGTAACAACACCCAGCAGCAGGTTGATACCGATTCACTCACCAAGAAAATCCGTATCGCCCTCAACCAGACCGGCAAGGTCGTCACCACCACCACCATGGGACCCGATGGCCGCGTCGAAGACGCCATGGCCGCCGACGCCGGCGCGATGGGCGCCTTCATGGCCGGTCAGAAGCAGGTCACCAAGCTCCCCTACTACACCCTCTCCGGCAAACTCCTTGAAGACCGCGTGAGCGTCGGCAGCACCAAGCAGGTCACCTACACCTTCCAGCTTTCCCTCACCACCGTGAAGGACGGCCTTGCTCTCTGGGAAGGCGAAGAGCTCATCACCAAACAAGGCCAGCGCTCCTCCGTCGGCTGGTAAACCAGTCCGGCGACCTCGCCGCTTCCTTTCTTCCGGCCCGGCCACCTCAAAAAGGTGCCGGGCCTTTTGCTGTCCGAACCTTCCCTTGGCGGAACGACGGAGTCGTTTCGTCCGCCCCGCATCCCCGCAAACACACCCATCTTCCCCCCGTCCACACCATCCTGCTCACCTCGCCCCGCCATCCCGGGCACGTCGCCTGCTAACCCGCACCCGCAATGAATCCACCTCCCCCCACCCGCCACGCCCTTCCGTTCACTGCCCTCTTAACCCTCCTCTTCACTTTCGCCATCAACTCAGCACCCCTCCGCGCCGATCCGCTGGTTATCCAGCTCGACTGGCGCCTCAACGCCCAGTTCGCCGGTCTGCTCGTCGCCCAGCGCGACGGCCTCTACCGTGCAGCCGGCCTCGACGTTGAAATCCGCCCGCTCGGCTCCGTGCCCTACGCCGACCTCGCCCGCGTCGTTGCCAAAACCGATGGCATGATCGGCTCCATCGAGGGCGGCCTTTTCCTTTCCGGCCGCGCCGAGGGCCTGCCCATCGTCGCCATCGGCACCATGTTTCAAGCCTCCCCCCTCGGTCTCATCAGCCTCGAAAAAACCGGCATCACCACCCCCGCCGATCTCGCCGGCCGCCACGTCGCAGTCCACGGCGACGGTCATGAAGCCTTGGATACAGTTTTCTCCGGCGCCGGCCTCGACCGCGCCAAGGTCCGCGTCAGCGAAGCCGGCTACGGCATGACTGATCTGCTGGCGGGAAAATTCGACGCCAAACAGGGCTACCTCGTGGACGAGTTGGTCCAGCTCCAACTCGCCGGCCACCCCGCCCGCGCCCTCGAATACCGCCTCCACGGCCACCACGCCTACTCGCAGGTTTACTTTGTATCCGAAAACACCCTCGCCACCCGCCGCGAAGAATTGCGGAAGCTTCTCGCCGCCTCCGGCGAAGGCTGGCGTCGCGCCGCGCAGGACCCGGCCGGCACCGCCGCCTTTATGCACTCGCAACACGCGGCGGACCTCAAAACCGACTACCTCGAAGCCTCGCTGCGCTTGATCGTGCCTTTGCTCACCGCCGAGCAGCCCACATTCGGCGCCATGACTCCCGTCACGTGGAGCGCCCAGTCCGCCGCATTGCGCAAGACCCGGCCCGAAATGCTCCTGCCCGTAATGAGCACCTGGGCGGATTTCTCCCTCATCTCAATTACCGCGACGCCCTGATTCCGGCATTACCGCACCGCCCGCATCGGCTGGCACAAGCCATGCTTTCATACGATTCCCGAAAAACGTAATACTTTCGGGCCGTCTCGCCTAAACTCAAATCCATCCCTCCTCACCCGTCATGCGCCTGCCACGCCTCCGCTCCGCCCTCGCCGCCCTCCTCGCCGCCAGCCTCACCGCCGGCTCCCTCCTCGCCGCCCCGCTCAAGGTCGCCTACTCCGACTGGCCGGGCTGGACCGCCTTCGCCATCGCCGAACAAAAGGGCTGGTTCAAAGACGCCGGCGTCGAGGTCGAGCTCCTCTGGTTCGAATACGGCCCTTCCATGGAGGCCTACTCCGCCGGCAAGGTGGACGCCGTCATGGTCACGAACGGCGACTCCCTCGTCACCGGCGCAGGCGGAGCCAAAAACGTCATGATCGTCGCCCTCGATTACTCCAACGGCAACGACATGATCGTCGCCAAGCCCGGCATCGAGTCCATGAAGGACCTCAAGGGCAAAAAAGTCGGCATCGAGGTCGGCTTCGTTGAACACCTCCTTCTCCTCAAGGCCCTCGAATCCGCCGGCCTCACCGAGGCCGACGTCGAGATCGTCCCCACCCCCACCGGCCAGACCCCGCAGGTCCTCGCCTCGGGTGCGGTCGATGCGGTGGCAGCCTGGCAGCCGAGCTCGGGTCAGGCCCTCAAGGTAGTTTCCGGGTCGAAGCCCATCTTCACCTCGAAGGATGTTCCCGGCCTCATCTACGACAATCTTTACGTCTCTCCCGAGAGCCTCGAGAAGCGCCGCGACGACTGGAAGAAGGTGATCAAGGTTTGGCACAAGGTCGTCGCCTTTCTGAAGGAAGAGGACAACATCGACGAAGTCCTCGAGATCCTCTCCTCGCGTGTCTCGGTGACTCCCGACGAATACGAACCCTTCCTCGAAGGCACCTACGTCCTCTCCGGCGAAGAAGCGAAGCCAATCTGGGAAAAGGCCGATGGATTGAAGTCGGTCTACGGATCCTCGAAGATTTCCGACGACTTCAACGTGTCCCAGAAGGTCTACGAGAAGCCGGCCGACTACGAAAAGTATCTTGATCCCAGCCTCACGCTCGAGGTGATCGCCGAAATGGCGAAGTGACCCGGGAACGC
>JAIYBI010000071.1 GCA_027488595.1 Opitutaceae bacterium
GCGGCGAGCAGGATGAGTGTCACCTGGATGTAGCCGACGGCGATGTAGGGCAGGATTTTTCCGACCATGACCTCAAAGGGGCGGACGGGCGTGGCGAGCAGGTTTTCCATCGTGCCGCGTTCTCTTTCACGGGTGATGGCGAGGGCGGTGATGACCACCATCGTCATGGTCAGAACGACGCCCATCAGGCCGGGCACGACGTTGAACTGGGTGATGTTTTCGGGGTTGTAATGGGCGTGGATGCGGAACTCGACCGGACCGTCGCGGGCCTTGAGATTCGCGAGCGGGCCGGGGAGGTCGCGGTTAAAGACGGTGGTGGCGAGTTTGCTTACTGCGGTGAGCGCCGGGCCGGTCGCGGCGGGGTCGGCGGCGTCGGCCTCGATCAGCACGACCGGGCGTTCGCCACGCAGGAGGCGGCGGCTGAAATCAACCGGGATGTTGACCACGAACTGCACGTCGCCGAGCTGGAGCAGGCGCTGGGTGTCGGCCTCGGATTCGGCCTCGTGCACGATTTGGAAATAGTCGCTGGTGCGCAGGGCCTGGACGAGGGTGCGAGCGAAGGGGCCGGTGTCGGCGACGTGGACGGCGGTGGGCAGGTGGCGCGGGTCGGAGTTGATCGCGAAGCCGAACATCATGAGCTGCATCAGCGGGATGCCGACCATCATGCCGAAGGTGACGCGGTCGCGCTTCATCTGGATGAACTCCTTGAGCACGATGGCCCAGAGGCGATGGAGGGAGAAGCGGCTCATGCGAAGTTGTCCTTGGCCGAGTCCATGAGGCCGATGAACGCGTCCTCCAGGCCGGAGGGGATGCGTTGCCACGAATGGCGCGGGTCGCGCACGGCGGCGATGGCGGTTTCGAGTTGCGCGGCGTCGTGGCCGCTTACGTGGAGGGTGTTGCCGAAGGCGGTGACTTGCTCGACGCCGGGGCGTCCGCGCAGGGCGGCGGCGAGCGGGCGCAGGTCGGGGCCGGTGACGCTCCAAGTGAAAAGGGCGGCGGATGCAAGGACTTCGGCGAGGGTGCCGCGCGCGAGCAGGTTGCCATAGGCGAGGTAGGCGAGGCGGTGGCAGCGCTCGGCCTCGTCCATGTAGTGCGTGGTGATGAGCACGGTGAGGCCGTCGGCGGCGAGCTGGTGAAGTTCGTCCCAGAATTCGCGGCGGGCCTTGGGGTCAACTCCGGCGGTGGGTTCGTCGAGGAGGAGGAGTTGCGGCGAGTGAATGAGGCAGGCGGCGAGGGCGAGACGTTGTTTCCACCCGCCGGAGAGCTGGCCGGCGAGCTGATGGCTGCGGTTTGCGAGGCCTAGGCGGACGAGGCTGCGCTCAACGGCGGCGCGGCGGTCGGGCACGGCGTAGATGCGGGCGATGAAGTCGAGATTTTCGCGGATGCTCAGATCTTCGTAGTAACTGAACTTCTGCGTCATGTAGCCGACGTGGCGTTTGATGGCGGCCTGCTCGGTGCGGACATCGTAGCCGAGACACGTGCCCGAGCCGGCGTCTGGAGTGAGCAGACCGCAGAGCATGCGGATGAAGGTGGTCTTGCCGGAGCCGTTGGGACCGAGGAAACCGTAGATCTCGCCGCGCCGGACCTGGAGATCAATGGCGTTGACGACGGTCTTGTCGCCGAAGCGCTTGGTGACGCCGGTAACATCAATGGCGAGGTCGGTCGCGCTCATGGTTTTCGGACGGACGGGGAGATTACGGAGCAGGCACGACATCCACGGGCTGGCCGGGGTGCAGGTCGCGGGCGTCCTCCGGACGGAACACGGCCTCGATTAGGAACACGAGCTTGGCGCGGTTCTCGCGATTGTAGAGCACGGGCGGAGTGTATTCGGCTTGTGGAGACACGAAGCTGATGACGGCGTCGAGCGGCGGGCGTCCGTCGAGGTTGACGCGCACGCGGCCGCCGGGCTTGAGGGTGGCGAGGGCGGGCTCGGGGACGAAGAAACGAACTTTGATGTTTTCCGTTGGCAGGAGGGAGACGACGGGCTGGCCGGCGGTTACGAATTCGCCGGGACGAAAGAGGGTATCGTAAACGAGGGCGGCGGCGGGGGCGGAGACGGATTTTTGGGCGACGGCCCATTCGGCTTGGGTTTGTGCGGCGAGGGCGGCGGCGACCTGCTGCTCGGCGGCGGCTACGGCGTCGGGCCGGGCGCCGAGGTCGGCGGTGGCGAGCTGCGCCTGAAGGTCGTCTATGGCCCGGAGATTACGCTCGTGGTTGAGGCGGACGCGGTCGTAGTCGCTTACGGATACAACCTTGTCGCGAAAGAGGACGGCCTGGCGTTCGGTGTCGAGGCGGGAGAGTTCGGCGGCGGAGCGGGCGGCGGCGAGACGGGCGTTGAGGGCGTCGAGCTCGGAAGGGCGTGCGCCCTTGCGGAGATCATCGAGCTGGGCGCGGGCGGAGGCGAGGCGGGCGGAGGACTGGGCGGCGGCCGCGGCCTCGGCGGCGTGTTCAAGGGTGAAGAGCGGGGCGGCGGCCTCGACGCGTGTGCCCTTGGTGACGGCGAGGGTGTCGAGACGACCGGCGAGCGGCGCGGCGACGTAAACGAACTCGCCCTCGAGGTAGCCCTGAAAGCCGGGGGCGGACGGGCGGGAGCAGGCGGCGAGCGCGAGCAGGGCGAAACAGCCTAAGGTTTGAGCGAGGGAAACGGTTTTCATGCGGGGCCGCGCAACAAGCGCCGATGTCGAGGTTGAGGAAGTCGGCGCGAGCGGCAACGTGGTTCGCATGACAATCGCACCTGACCAAATACTCCCCGGGATTACGAAGCTCGCGCTGGGTGCCGGTGAAATCGCGATGCGGCATTTCGCGGCGCCGATTCCGACGACGAGTAAGACCAGCCGCATTGATATCGTGACGGCGGCAGACACGGAGGTGGAGGCTTACCTCGTAGGTGAGTTGAACCGGATGTTTCCCGGGCACCACATCGTCGGTGAGGAAGGGGGAGGGCAGGGGGCGGCTGCGGGGGGAGCGGCGTATCACTGGTTCGTGGACCCTATTGACGGCACGGTGAACTTCGCGAGCAAGCTGCCGCATTTCTGCACGAGCATCGCGCTCGCCACGGCGGACCGTCAGCCGCTGCTCGGTGTGGTTTATGATCCGACGCGGCGGGAGATGTTCACGGCTACGCGCGGCGGAGGCGCATGGTTGAACGGCCGGCGTATCCAAGTAACCACGACGTCGGAGCTGGTGGATGCCGTGGTTACGAGCGGGTTTCCCTACGACAAGCACACCAACCCGGACAACAACCTGCGCGAGTGGGCTGCGTTTCTGACGAAGATACGCGGCGAGCGGCGGCTGGGCAGCGCGGCGCTGGATCTTTGCTACGTGGCGGCGGGGCGGCTCGACGGGTATTGGGAAAAGGACCTCAAGCCCTACGACGTGATGGCGGGCATGTTGATTACACGGGAGGCGGGCGGAACGGTGACGGATTACGCGGGCGGCGAGTGGCCGCAGCGCGAAGATCGCGGCCGTTACGTGGCGAGCAATGGTCGCGTTCACGCGGAGATGTTGGGCGTGCTGGCCGGGGTGGCATCGTGAGCTTGCATTGTGGCACCAAGTGGCACACATTTAGCGGATGCCTATCGTTGCCAAATCCAGGAAAATCGTGCGTAGCGGACGTTTGGTCGCGCGCGTTTCGGACGCGGACAAAGCCGTGATTACGAAGGCTGCGACACTGGCCGGACAATCGGTGGGCAGCTTCGTGGTGGCGCAGGCGCGCAAGGCGGCGCTGGAGACCTTGGAGACGCATGACCGCATTTTGCTCAACGCCGAGCAGTCGCGCCGTTTTGTGGAGGCTTTGCTTGCCAAGCCGGCCGCGCCGACTGCGCGGATGCGCGAGGCGATGAAGTTGTCGCGGGCGAAGGTGACGAGCGACTTGGATTAAATCGCGCCGCCTGAGGCGAGTTGGGCAAGCACGGCGAGCATGGGAATGAACATACGGTGGTCATCGAGTGGCTGGAATCCGTAGGCGGCGTAAAAAGCGCGGGCTTTATCGTCCTTCGGATCGGTGACCACGACGATGGCACCGGCCTCTTCGCTTTGGCGCACGCAGCGTCGGAGGGCGTCGATAAGGAGCATACCGCCGACACCGGTGCCGCGCCAGTCGAGGTCGCGGGCGAGGCGGCCGATCAAGGTCGCGCCCAGCTCGGGGTAGCGCGGAAGTTTTTTCGTGAGCTCGGCGGGAAGTTTGCCGAGGACGATGGAGGTTTGGGTGAGCGTGTAGTAACCGGCGATGCGGCCCGGGTCGCTTCCGGGAACGAGCACGAAACAGGCGGAGGCGCGGGCGTCCATTTCCTTACGCGCCCGTTTCTGGATGAAGTCTGTGAGCGGCACTGACTCGCAACGAAACGCTTCGCGGCGGTGCTTCGCCGGGTCGAGACGTTCGATGCGGAAGGAATCGGCGGCAGGCATTATAGTCGAAGAAGAGTAAACCATTACTGGCTGAGTCTACTCCGGAAAACCGAGGAGAAGCAGAATTTTTAGCTAGGATCGTAGTCGAGATACGGCCCGAGCCACTTTTCGTGCTCGGTGAGGGGCTCGCCGGTGCGGGTGGCGTAGTCGGTCAGTTGATCCTTCCCGAGCTTTCCGACGGCGAAATACTTTGAATCGGGGTGGTTGCAGTAGAAACCGCTGACCGAGGAGGCCGGATACATCGCGCAGCTTTCGGTGAGACGGATGCCGATTTCCTTTTCGATGGGAACGAGGTTCCAGATCTGCGGTTTGTGGCGGTGATCGGGGCAGGCCGGGTAGCCGGGGGCGGGGCGGATGCCGCGATACTTTTCGCGGATGATGTCGTAGGCACTCAGGTTTTCGGTGAGGCCGTAGCCGCTCAGATCGCGGGCTTTTTTGTGGAAGAACTCGGCCATCGCTTCGGCGATGCGGTCGCCGAGGGCCTGCACCAGGATGGCGTTGTAGTCGTCGCCGGCGGCTTTGAATTCGTGGGAAAAGGTCTCGACGCCCGCTCCGGCGGTGACGGCGAACTGGCCAAGGTAGTCGGCGCGGCCGCTGGACTTGGGCGCGATGTAGTCGGAGAGGCAGAGGTTGGGTTTGCCGCCGTCGTGTTCGAGCTGCTGGCGCAGGAAGTGGAAGGTGTGGAGCACGCGGCCGCGCGTCTCGTCGGCGTAGATCTCGACCGAGTCCCCGACGCTGTTGGCGGGCCAGAAGGTGAGGATGGCGGCGGGCTGGAAACGGTTCTCGGCGATGATGCGCTCGAACATGGCGAGCGCGTCGGCATGGAGCTTGGTGGCCTCGACGCCGACGACCTCGTCGGTAAGGATATCTGGATACCGGCCGTGGAGTTCCCACGCACTGAAGAAGGGGCCCCAATCAATGAACTCGCGGTCGAGGAGCTCGCGCACGGTGGCGTCGCGGAAGACCTGGGTGCCGACAAAGGCGGGTTTGGGAATATCAGTCGCGGTCCAGTCGAACTGCGGGGCGCGGGCACGGGCGTCGGCGAGGGAGAGGAGCGGGCGTTTGTTGCGGCGGGCGGCGAATTCTTCGCGGGACTTTTCCTGCTTGGCGGTGACCTCGGCCATGAAGGCGGGCTTTTGCTCGGGGGAGAGCAGGGCGCTGACGACGTTGACCACGCGGGAGGCGTCGAGCACGTGGACGACGCCGTGCGGATACTCGGGAGCGACTTTGACGGCGGTGTGGGCGGGCGACGTGGTGGCACCGCCGACGAGGAGCGGCACGGTGAAACCCTGGCGCTTCATTTCCTTGGCGACGTGCACCATCTCGTCGAGCGAGGGGGTGATGAGGCCGGAGAGGCCGATGACGTCGGCGCCGATGCGGCGGGCCTCGGCGAGGGTCTTGTCGCAGGAGACCATGACGCCGAGGTCAACGACTTCGTAGTTGTTGCAGGCGAGCACGACACCGACGATGTTTTTGCCGATGTCGTGGACGTCTCCCTTGACGGTCGCGATGAGGAACTTGCCTTGGGCGCGGGTGGCCTCGCCGGCGGCGGCGGCGCGGGCTTTCTCGGCCTCCATGAAAGGGGTGAGGTAGGCGACGGCGCGCTTCATCACGCGGGCGGATTTCACCACTTGGGGGAGAAACATCTTGCCGGCGCCGAAGAGGTCGCCGACGACGCGCATGCCGTCCATGAGCGGGCCTTCGATGATCTCGAGCGGGCGGGCGTATTTTTGGCGGCACTCCTCTGTGTCCTGCTCGACGTAGGTGTCGATGCCCTTGACGAGCGAGTGGGAGAGGCGGGCCTCGACGGTGTCGTTGCGCCAGGCGTCCACGGGGGCGGCGGCGGCGACGACTCCGCCGGCCTTGGCGGCGTCGAGCTCGGCCTTGATGGCGTCGGCCTTGACGATGAGCTTTTCGGTGGCGTCGGGGTGTTTGTTGAGGAGGACGTCCTCGACGAGTTGGCGGAGCTCGGGCTCGATCTCGTCGTAGTTGCCCAGCATGCCGGCGTTGACGATGGCCATGTCCATGCCGGCCTTGATGGCGTGGTAGAGGAAGACGGTGTGGATGGCCTCGCGGACGGGGTTGTTGCCGCGGAAGCTGAAGGAGACGTTGGAGAGACCGCCGGAGACCTTGGCGTGGGGGAGGGTGGTCTTGATGATGCGCGTGGCCTCGATGAAATCCACGGCGTAGTTGTTGTGCTCCTCGATGCCGGTGGCGACGGTGAGGATGTTGGGGTCGAAGATGATGTCCTCGGGCGGGAAACCGGCGGTGTCCACGAGCAGGCGGTAGGCGCGGGTGCAGATGCGCACCTTCTCGTCGCGGGTGGCGGCCTGGCCTTGCTCGTCGAAGGCCATGACGACGGCGGCGGCGCCGTAGCGGCGGATGAGTTTGGCGCGGCGGAGGAACTCGGGTTCGCCGTCCTTGAGGGAGATGGAGTTGACGATGCCCTTGCCCTGGAGGCACTGGAGGCCGGCCTCGAGGACGGTCC
>JAIYBI010000518.1 GCA_027488595.1 Opitutaceae bacterium
ATCAAACGCCGAAACTCGTTGGATAGCCCGGCGTTCTCTCCATTGCTGCCGGTTTTCCGGCCAGAAAGAGATGGCATCAGTGGAACATCCGGCCCACCGATCGGCAGCGACTCAAGGTGCGTCCTAAGTTGAGGAGCGAGGGCTATTGTGACCGCATTTTCAGTTTTGTCCGGCGTTACGTTTAAGCATCCGGCAACCAAATCGACCTGACTCCAAAGCAGTGAGGTGACGTCACCCAACCGAAGTCCGGCTAACGCTCCAGTAAGGATAGCTGTCTTCCAATCGCCATAGTCATCCTTCGCCACGCGCAAGAGGGCGCTGATTTCCGCTTGGGTAAACGGATCGCGCTCCTCCGAGCTACCCGCAACCAACGTCACGGCCTCAGCTGGATTCGTAAGTATTTCGCCACGACGCTTACAGCCGGCGATGGCCGTTGCTAAAGTCCGGATGCCCATGTTCACGGTTTTGGCCGATTTCCCAGAAGCAGTCTCCGCATCGCGCCAAAGCTCAATCTCCGTCACCGTGAGGCTTCGGATCGAAGCCTTTTTCCTAAGCGGGCCAATGCTGGACAAAAAGCTTCCGATGATCGGCCCGTAGCGTTTCACGGTGCTTTGCGAGCGACCAAGACCGGCAAGTTTTTCCAGGAAGTTTTGCAGGCACTGTTCGATAGTATGGGACTTAAAGGACTCTCCCAGGGTCGCCTCCATGAGGTCGCTCAATATCTTCACCGAGGCCGCTTGCGTGAGTTCCCCCGCTCTCGCCTTCCTGGCGGCATTTTCCCACGCCAACGCTACTACTATGGCCTCGCCCCGGAGCTTCTTCTTGGTGGAACGCATGACCACTCGCCCGTCGTGATCGCGAAATTTTGCCATCCAAAATGGACTTCTCGGTTTACGACTTATGCTAGCGCACATGGATAGGTATAGTTCTACCAAAAGTTCTACTCCTCACCGATGTTCAGGCAAATTCAAAAATGTCTTTTTACGAGGTAAATAAACATCGGTGAACATCAAAAAACAAGCTGGATGGAAACGGCCGTTCTATCCACTTGAGCTATAGGGACAATTTTGGACCGGGCCGGCGCAGGGCCGGTGGCGAACCTCGCGGACGTGAGTTACAGCCAACAAGGGGCGCGGTTAGCAAGATAGTTTAGGGCTTTCGGTCCGGCTGCGGTCACGGTCCGACCGGGACGGTGATGCGGTGGCCGAGGTAGCCGAAACCGTAGGAAACCTCGATGGCCTCGCCCGGGACGGCTTGCAGGATGCCGTCGCCGGCGCGGACGGAGGCGGCGGCAACGGGCAGGCGTCCGGTGAATTGCGCGGCGCTGACGGAATCCTCGGTGACGGTGAGCGGCTCGCGATCGCCGGAGGGCGTGGTAACGACGACGGTGCCGGACTCGACCTTGGCGTAGTCGAAATTCAGCGGGGCGCGCAGGCGCACGACAAGCGATTCGCCTTCGCGCGCGGCGGCGAGACGGGTGTCGGCGGCGGCGAGGTAGGCGAGGCTGAGGTTGAAAGGCGTGTTGAACTGGATCCAGCCCTCGGTCCATCCCTTGGGGCCGTTCTCGGGTTTATAGGGGTAGGTGTGATTCTTGGGGCTGCCATCAAGGACAAAGCGGGCCTCGGCGAGGCGGCCGATGCCGCCGGGAAGAAATTTATACCAGCCGTGCTCGACGCCCTCGATCTCGCGCGGGGCGTCGTAGGAAAAATGGCGGCCGGTGGGGTTGCGGCCGAACATGTTGTCCAGATGAGACCAGGCGATGACCTCGAAGCGGGCGCGGATGGCGGGATCGGGAATGGCCGGGAGGGCGGCGAGGATGGCGGCGGGCAGGCCGGTGATGTTGCCGACCTCGTTCCACATGGTGGGCTGGTCGCCCATGGGGGTCCACTGGTCGGAGGCGTCGCCGAGCTTGCGGAAGTCCCAGAGGTTGGCGGAGCGGCGGACGACGACGGCGGCCCAGTCGTCGATTTTTTTGGCGAGGCCGGCGGGGGCCTGGTCGGGGTATTCGGAAAGGAAATACGCGAGGCCGGTGATGGTGATGAACTCGCTCATGCGCTGGCCCTTGGTGACGAGAGGGTCGTTCCAGTCGAGGTTGGCGATCATCCACTCCGCCTGTTTGCGGGCGGCGGCGAGGTAGGCCGGGGCGGCGGCGCGGTGCTCGCGGAGGGCGACCGCATGCATCATGAGGTTGGGCTGAATCGAGAAGCCCGGCGGGTATTGGCCCTTGGTGGTGCCGATTTTGGTTTTCAGGGCGAGGAGGTCGTGCTCGGGGCTGAAGTCGTAGGGGTAGGCGCGGTCGGCTTTGGGCTCGCTCCAGCGTGCGAAAGCGTAGTCGCGCACGACCTCGTAGTTCTGGGCGGGCAGGTAGGTTTTGAGGACGGGCCAGGCGTAGAGGAAGTAGGCGAGCTGGGACTTAAGCAGCTCGTGGCCGAGGCGCTGGGTGACGATGACATCGGCGCCCCAGTGAATGAGTTTGACGATGTCGGGGGCGTCGGCGGCGGGTGGTTGGAGGGCTCCCCAGTTGGCGGTGTTTTTTCCGGACGGCGCCTCGTAAGAGATCTGGCGCGTCATGCGCTCGTAGGCGGATGGATTGGAGAGGTATTGAGGGACGAGGGTGTGGAGTTCCCAGCCGAAGTGGTGGTCGTCGCGCCAGCCAAAAGTGCCCGGGCAGGGGGTGCGGTCGTTGCCGACGAGGTGGCGGCTATCGATCATGAAGTTGACGGCGTTCTGATAGGTGACGCGCTCGAGCCAGTTGGGTCCGATGCGAAACGGCACGGACACAAGGCCGCCGGCCTCGACGACAAACTCGGCGGCGGAGTCGGGGTTGAAGTCGGAGAAGTCGCCTAGGTTTCCTTGAACGAGACCTTGGGCGAGGGCGGGGCCGCCGGAGGCGAGGCGCACGGCGAACGGAGTCCCGTCGGCGAGAGTGGGGGCGGTGAATCGCTTGGGTTTGCCGAGGTTGAAGCCACTCTGGTTGAGGAAAATCTCGGGCACGGTTTCTACGGCGGGAGAGGCTTTTCCTGCCAAGGCCGGCAGCGGCGGGACATCGCCGACGGAGGACGGCCAGACAACGACCTCTTTAATGCGCGCGGTGTTCTGGTGGGACTTGGTAATGGTGATGCGCAGGCGATCGGTGACGACGGCGACCGTGGTGTCGAACGCGACCACGAGGGCGGTGGAGCGATTGTTGACCACGACGGCGGAAGGGATGTCGCGCCACTTTCCCGCCGACCAGAATTGAACGGAGAAGTCCTCGACCGGATCAGCGTCATCGAAGCCGCTGTAGAGATGAATGCCGCCAATTTGAACGACGGAGCCGAGCGTGATTTCCAAGGTGGCAGGCAAGGCGTCGCGGCTGAGCCAGCGGGAGGCGTCGGTGAATTTGCCATCAATGGCGAGCGCGGCGACGGCATCCCCCCGGGTGGAATTGGCGGCGGCGGATAGGGGCTTGAGCGGCTGCGGCGGGCCGGCCGATGCGGCGGCGAAGACGGCAAGCGGAAAGGCGAGGAAAGGAAGCGCCGGGCGCAGGAGTGTTTTCATGGGGCCGGGTAGCGAGAAGTGCATCGCGCTGGCGGCCGGTTGGCGAGAGCAGCTTTCTCCGCGAGACGGTCAAAAATGGCGCGGCGAGAAAAACCTTTTGCCGTGCGGGGCCCGCCGGTTCATGACCAGCCCCCGCATGTTCGAAACCGTTTCCTATCTCGGCCAGACTCTTCATCGCTGGCAGGTCGGCCAGTCCACCTTCCTCGCACTGCCCGAGCGCGGCGCGCGGCTCATGAACTGGCACCTCACCCATGCCGACGGCTCCGTCCGCGATGTCATCCACTGGCCCGAGCTCGCCAATCTGGACAACTTCTCCTCGGTGCGCGGCGGTAATCCCATCCTCTTCCCCTTCAATGCCCGCACCTTTGATCGCGGAGATATTCACTTCTGGCGCGACGCCGACGACGTTCGCCGCCCCATGCCCATGCATGGCATCGCACGGCAGGGTAAATTTCGCATTGATCGCGCCGACGCCACCGGTTTCGCGGCGACCCTCCTGCCCGACGCCGACGCCCGCGAGGCCTATCCCTACGATTACGAATTCACCGTCAGTTACCGCTTCGCGTCCGCCGGGCTGACCTGCGAGTTCGTCCTCAAAAACCTCGGCACCCGACCCATTCCGTGGAGCGCCGGCCACCATTTTTATTTCACCGCGCCGTGGGAGGAGGGCCGCACTCGGGCCGACTACCAACTCACCGTCCCCGCGACCCGCCGCCTGCGTCAGGATAAACTGGGGCAACTCATCCCCGGTCCTGAGATGCCAGTCTCCTCCGCCCTCTCCAACCCCGAGTGGATTGATACCTTTCACCTCGGGCTTACCTCGTCCGTCGCGACCCTCGCCCCCGCCACCGGCGGCCCCTCCGGCACGCTCAGCGTGAGCATCGGCATGGATAAAAAATCGCCTCCGCCGGCCGACGCCACGTTCGTCACCTGGTCTGCTTCCGCCGACGCGCCCTACTTCTGCATCGAGCCTTGGATGGGGCCCGCCAACGCCCCCGAGACCAAGCTCGGTCTCCACTGGGTGCCACCGGGCCGCAGCGAGAGTTTCGTCGTGCAAGTCGGCCTCGCGTCTTGAGCGCGGAGCATCGCAAATTCCCGCCGCCATGCACACCGCTCTCGCCGCCCTTTCCGCCAACCCGCTCGCCTTCCTCGACGGCATCGGCGGCATGGAGATGCTGCTCGTGTTCGTGATCGGCCTGCTTCTTTTCGGCGGAAAGGGCATGCCCGACATGGCCCGCACCCTCGGCAAGGCCATCCGCGAATTCAAAAAGGCCACCGCCGGCGTCGAAGACCAGCTCAAGCGCGTCCTCGATGAACCTCCGCCCGCCCCAACGCCCCGCCGTGCGCCCGCCGCCGTCCAGCCCCGCCCGGTTGATCTGCCCTCGCCCGCCCCACCCCCCGATGCCCCAGCCGAGCCCCCGGCTGATACGTCCG
>JAIYBI010000402.1 GCA_027488595.1 Opitutaceae bacterium
GGATACGCTCGGCGGGAAGCGCGCTCTGGCGGATGAGGAACTCGGCGTCCTCAGAGCAGTAAATGTCGTTGGTGACGACACCCATCGAGTAACGCTCGCGGAGCTTTTGGCAGAGCTTGAGGCAGAGCATAGTTTTGCCGGAGCCAACGGGGCCACCGATGCCGATGCGGGGAGGACGAGGGAGGGACATGGGAGGAATCAGGAAATAAACATGCGGGCGTTGGCGGTTTCGTGGCGGGCGCTGGCGATGTCGAGCCAGGGATTAAACCAGCCGATTTCGGCGAGAGGAACGGTGTTGGCGATGGAGATAAGTTCGGGCGCGTGGCCGAGCATTTCGGTGAGGAGCGTTTGGCCTGCGTTCTGACCGAGGCGAAGCAGTTTCATGGCGGCGGCGAGAGTGGCGGAGAGGGTCGAGTAGGTTATGCCGGCGAGCACGGCGTCACGCGGTGCACCGAGAATGCGGCCTTCGAGCGCGGCGGAGACGGCGGCGGAGAACGGCCAAGACTCGGCGGAGGCGCGGGCGAGATAGTCGGTCGCGAGCGGATGCGCGTGGAGGCGGGCAGCGAGTTCGGCGCGTTGGCGGCCGATATTTTCAGTCGCGGCGCGGAGTTCGCGAGGGCTCTTGAGCGCGTGGGCGAGAATGCAGAGTTCGGCGATGCGAGGCCAGTCGGGCGCGGCGGAATCGAGCGCGGCGTGGGCGTGGGCGGCGAGAGGGAGTTCGGCTTGGCGAAGGGTCGGGAGCGCGGAGAGAAGGAAAAAGGAGCGGAGGGTGGCGCGATCACGCACGACGCCGAGTTCGATCAGCCCTTCGAGCCCGAACGAGTGCGCATAGGCGCCAGTCGGGTAGAAGGAGTCGCCGGCCTGGAGGAGGCCGACGAGCCAGGAGGCGGAGTGACCGGAACCAAGCATTTTTAGCCGCGAAAGAACGCAAAGAGCGCAAAGAAAGGAAGCAGAGCGGATGCGACACCGTTCAGCGTGGTGCGAGGGTCCGAGAGTGCGTATTTTTTGATCTGAAAACGGAAAGAACCGAAGTTGATTAACAGACCATGCTCGATGCGGGTGGATTTGAGATAACCAAGAAGCTGGGCGACGTGTTCATCGGCCAAAGAACGGACGGCCTTTAGTTCAACGACGAGACGACCATCCACCAGCAAATCAGCCATGTATTCGCCAATCACGGTCCCATCCTCATCGAGGACTTGAATTGGATGCTGCTGTTTTACTTCGACACCCGCCGTAGTGAGGCGATGCACCAACGCATTTTCGTAAACTTTCTCTAGATGCCCGTGCCCGTGAAACACGTGAATCGCATACGACGTTTCACGGACTAAGTCGCATAACTCGTTAATGGTTTTCATGGTTCGTTCTTTGTGTTCTGTGCGTTCTTTCGCGGCAAAAATCAGTGTTTGTGGCTGGGGCCGAGGTCATCGACGAGGGGGGTGGAGACGCTCCGTTTGAAACGACCGGCGCGGAAGACGGCAGTCGCGGGCGTGAAAGCGACTTGGATGCGGGTGAAGAGCTGGCGGGCGGCAGGCTCGTCGGGGGTCAACAAACGCGTGGCCTCCGAGGAGAATTCGAGATGCAGGTTGCCCACCGCCCACCCGATGCCGGCAGTGGCGGATGGCGGAAGGCCGGCGAGCGAGATTTCGAGCACGGGTTCGGGTTCCTGCTCGATGATGTAGCGGGCGGTGGCGGTCTGGTAAAAGGCGTCTCCGGTTTGCAGCGGTTTCAGGAGTTGAAACCCGAACTCAGTGCCATCCGCCGCGACGCCGCGCCACAGACGTTTGGCAAGGGTGCGGCGGTCGGTGCGGAGCGACACGGTTGGAAGAGTAGCGTCGTGGGCAGCGAGGGGAGCGGTGACGAGATGCATGAAGTAGCGCAGGCTTCTAGCCTGCATCTGTAGGATTGTCGGAAGCAGACTGGAAGTCTGCGCTACTTTTCGAGCCACGGTTCGCGCTGCTCCAGGGCCAATCTTCAGGCCGCGCACAAAGGCCGGCCTTCACCGGGTTGTTGTGGATGTAACGGACAATCCGTCCACGGTCTTCGCCATCTCGAACCCAATGGTCGAAAGCCTCGGGTTGCCAGAAACGTCCGGGCGGAAGAGCGAGGAGACGCTTGGCATGGGTGGACGTGTATTGTTTCCAGCTTTTGATGATGTCGCTTAGCGTGTGCGGAGACTGCGGCCGAACTAGCACGTGGACGTGGTTGGGCATCACGACCCAAGCGTGGAGATCGTAGCGCTGACCGTGAAAATGAAGGAGCGTGTCCGCCACAAGCTGCGCGAAGACCGGCACTCGCAGGTGGCAAGATCCGGCTCCTTTATCGAGAAGCGTCTCAAGGCGACGACGTCGTTCGCGTTGGCGAAGCGCGTCGGCTTCGGACGGCGCGGATGAGTCGGGGACTGGAAAGGCGGCGATTTCGACTTCGAGACGAGCGAGAGCTTCTTGGGGCAAAGAGTCGGCGAGACGGAAGGTGACGAAGTAGTCGGCGCCCTCACGCTTCAGGTGCGGAAGGTAGCCGCGCTCGTGAAAGCCGTGCTGGTGCGATTCGTTCGCGGGCATGGGGTTGAAGGTAGCGCAGGCTTCCAGCCTGCTTTGAGGCGTATTTTTTTAGAGGCAGACTGGAAGTCTGCGCTACTTTATTGCGCTACTCTCAGAATAGGAAATAGCGCTGGGCCATGGGCAAGACTTTGGCGGGCTCGCAGGTGAGGTGCTCGCCATCGGCGGTGACGTGGTAGGTCTCGGGGTCCACCTTGATCACGGGCAAGGCGTCGTTCAGCACCATGTCGCGCTTGCCGATGTTGCGGCAGTTCACGACCGGTTCGAGGCGGCGGCGCAGGCCGAGATCGGCGAGACGGCCGGTCTGTAAGGACGCGGCGGATACGAAGGTGATGTTGGTCGCTCCGAGAGCCGCGCCGGCAGCGCCCCACATGGGGCGATACATCATGGGCTGGGGCGTGGGGATGGAGGCGTTGGGGTCTCCCATGTTGGCCCAGCTGATGAAACCGCCTTTGAGAATGAGCTCGGGCTTCACGCCGAAGAGAGCGGGCTTGAAGAGCACGAGGTCTGCGAGTTTGCCCACTTCGACGGAGCCGACGATGTGGCCGATGCCTTGGGCGATGGCGGGGTTGATGGTGTATTTGGCGACGTAGCGCAGGCAGCGGAAGTTGTCGGCGGCGGGGTGCGAGGGGCCGGACAGTTTGCCGAACTGCACCTTCATTTTGTGCGCGGTCTGCCAGGTGCGAAGAATAACCTCGCCGATGCGGCCCATGGCCTGGGAATCGGAGGACGTGATGGAAATGGCTCCGAGGTCATGGAGTCGGTCTTCGGCGGCGATGGTCTCGGGTCGGATGCGGGATTCGGCGAAGGCGACGTCCTCGGGGATCTTCGGGTCGAGGTGGTGGCAGACCATGAGCATGTCGAGATGCTCGTCTATGGTGTTGACCGTATAGGGACGCGTCGGGTTGGTGGAGGACGGGAGGACGTTGGACTCGCCGCAGACACGGATGATGTCGGGGGCATGACCGCCACCCGCACCTTCGGAGTGGAAGGTGTGGATGGTGCGGCCCTTGAAGGCGGCGAGAGTATCGTCAACGAAGCCGGCTTCGTTGAGGGTGTCGGTATGGATGGCGACCTGGACATCGAGCTCATCGGCGACGCCGAGGCAGGTATCTATGGCGGCGGGCGTGGTGCCCCAGTCTTCGTGGAGTTTCAGGCCGAGGGCGCCGGCGAGGATTTGTTCGCGGAGGGGGCCGGGGGTGGAGCAGTTGCCCTTGCCCATGAAGCCGAGATTCACCGGGTAGGCCTCGGCGGCCTGGAGCATGCGGTGGATGTTCCATGCGCCGGGGGTGCAGGTGGTCGCGAGGGTTCCGTGAGCGGGGCCGGTGCCGCCGCCGAGGAGCGTGGTGACGCCGGAGCTGACGGCCTCGTCAATCTGCTGCGGGCAGATGAAGTGGATATGGGTATCAATGCCGCCGGCGGTGAGGATGTTGCCCTCGCAGGCGAGCACCTCGGTGCAGGCGCCGACGATCATGGGGTTTTTCTTGCCGGTTTTGGGGTCAGGGTAAACCGAGCCGAGGCCGGACTGGATGCCGGGATTGCCGGCGTGTCCGATGCCGACGATGATGCCGTGTTTGATGCCGATGTCGGCCTTGATGACGCCGAGGCGGGCGTCGAGGATGAGGGCGTTGGTGATGACGAGGTCAAGTGAGTCCGCATCCAACGCA
>JAIYBI010000544.1 GCA_027488595.1 Opitutaceae bacterium
ACGGGCACCAACACCTACACCGGCGGCACCACCGTGCGCAACGGCACGCTGGCCGTCTCTGGCGGCGGAGCCATCAACCACAGTTCCGCTGCCCTCACCATCGGTCTCGACTCTGGCGACAACGCCACCTTCACCCTCTCCAACGGCACCGTCTCCAATCAGGCTGGCAGTGTTTTTATTGGCGGGACAGCCAACGCCACTGGCCTGGCCGAAGTCAGCGGCGGCACTTGGAACGCAGGCAGCTTCTACGTTGGCATTTCTGGTGGCAATGGCACGCTGAGGATATCCGACGGTGTCGTCAACTCGAGTCAGGCAAGTATTGGCGCCAACGGCGGCACCGGCTTGGTGGAAGTCAGCGGCGGTTCTTGGGCCAACCCGTTTGGTCTTATTGTCGGCGCTGGTGGCACCGGCACGCTGAGGATCACCGGCGGTAACGTCTCCACGGGTTCCGGCGCCACGATTGGCGACAGCGGCACCGGCCTGGTCGAAGTCAGCGGCGGAAACTGGACCCATACCGGCGGTCTGACTGTCGGCTACGAGGGCAGTGGCACGCTCACCCTCACCGGCGGTAGGGTCTCCGCCTCATTTGTGCAATTGGGGAAAGATCCCGGCTACGGCGTGAGCGGACCTTTCATCCTGAACATGGGCAACGGGACGACCGTCGGCATCCTCGATACTGCGTCCGTCAGCAGTGGAAACCCTGGAATTCTCAACTTCAACCATAACCAAGCTGACTACTTCTTCACCAATACCAGCAACGCCACCGGCGCCGCCATCCTCATCAGTGGCAGCACGACAGTCAACCACATCGGCAACGGCACCACCACCCTCCTCGGCAACCACACTTACTTCGGGGCGACGAATATCAACGCGGGCTCCCTCTTGGTCAATGGCAGCTTGGACAACAGCAATGTGACCGTGGCCAACGGCGGCACCCTCGGCGGGAACGGCACCATCGGCGGCACCGTCGTGGTGCTCAACGGCGGAACGATTGCCCCCGGCAACAGCCCCGGCACGCTCACGGTCGGTGGTTTGACCCTCAACAGCGCGTCCATTATCAACTTCGAACTGGGCACGTCCAGCGATCTCATCCAGGTCAATGGCAACCTCATTCTCGATGGTATCGCCAACCTCTCGGATGGCAGTGGCTTCGGGTTGGGCAGCTATCGCCTGATCAATTACACGGGTAATTTCACGAACAATGGACTCACCTTCGGCATTCAGCCGGGCGGATATGATTTCGCGGTGGATGTCGCTACGGCCAATCAAGTCAATGTTATCGTCAGTGCCTCGCTGGGCGGCGCGCAAAACTGGGATGGCGCGAACTTCACGCCGAACAACGTGATTGATGGCGGCACCGCGACCTGGAACGGCACGGCGACCAACTGGACCAACACGGGCGGCAACGCCAACAGCGCCTGGCTCGGCACGCTGAAGGCAGTCTTCGCGGGCACCGCTGGCACGGTGACGATTGGAAACGGTTACACCGCCACGGCTCCGGCCTTGGACTTCAACGTGGACGGTTACACCCTGGCCGCGGCGGGCAATGGCACCTTGTCTTTGACAGCCGCGACCGACGTCACGACCGTGACGGGCAACACCACGATCAGCGCGCCGATCACAGGCGCTGGCTCGCTCATCAAACAGGGCAATGGCACGCTGCTTGTTTCCGGAGATAATGCTTACTCCGGCGGCACTACCGTGCGTAACGGCACACTCGCAGTGACCGGCAAGATCAATCATTCTGCCGCCGCCACGCTGGTCGGTGATCAGTCCGGGGAGAACGGCACCCTGCAAATCAGCGGCAATGGCTCTGTGGCCAATGGCCTTGGTGTCATCGGTAATCTGGGTAATTCCACGGGTCTGGCCCATGTCAGCGGTGGTTCCTGGACGAATAACGGCGTGCTCTACGTGGGCAGCGCGGGTAACGGCACGCTGCAAGTTTCCGGCACGGGTCTGTTGACCAGTTCAGTGGGCGCCATCGCCAATTTGGGCAGTTCCACCAGCCTGGCCCAGGTCAGCGGCGGCAACTGGACTATTGCCAACGAACTCCAGGTCGGCAACGACGGCAACGGCACGCTCCAAATCAGCGGCACGGGCCGGGTCTCCAATTCCATCGGCGTGATCGGCAGCGGCAATGGCTCCACCGGCCTGGCCCAGATCAGCGGCGGCAGTTGGGTCAATTCCAGCAATCTCTACGTGGGCAACTACGGCAACGGCACGTTGCAAATCAGCGGCACGGGTTTGGTTTCGAACGTGGACGGCATCATCGGCACCAACTCCAATGCCACTGGCCTGGCTCAGGTCAGCGGCGGGAACTGGACGAATTCGGCCACGCTCTACATTGGCAATGCGGGCAACGGCACGCTGCAAATCAGCGGTAATGGTTCGGTCTCCGCTTCGGCCGGCGTCGTCGGTAATCTGGCCGGTGGCACGGGTAGCGTCACGGTCAGCGGCGGCCAATGGCTCAACTCCGGCGGGCTCACGGTCGGCAACGCGGGCAACGGCGCGCTCACGATCAGCGGTAACGGCTCGGTCTCCAATACGCTCGGCGTGATCGGCAGCTTTGCCGGTTCCAGGGGCAACGTGACCGTCTCCGGCGGGAACTGGACAAATAGCGGAGTGCTCTACGTTGGTAATTTCGGGAACGGCACCTTGGACATCAGCGGTGGCCGGGTTTCCAACTCGGTCGGATCCATCGCCAACTTTGGTAATTCCACGGGTCTCGTGCGGGTCAGCGGCGGCTCCTGGGCGAGCGCCAATGAACTCCAGATCGGCTACGACGGCACCGGCACCTTGGAAGTCAGTGGCAACGGCTCGGTCTCCAACGCGCTTGGTGTGATCGGCAGCGGAAACGGTTCTCGGGGCATCGCGCGCGTCAGCGGCGGAAACTGGACGAATTCCGGTGATCTCTACGTCGGCAACTACGGCAACGGCACGCTGGAACTCAGCGGAAATGGTTCGGTCACGAATGCGAACGGTGTGATCGGATTCTATGCGGGCTCTAACAGCGACGCCACGGTCTCCGGCGGCAACTGGACCAACACTGGCAACCTCACCGTGGGTCGCGCGGGCAACGGCTCACTCACCATCACCGGCAATGGCGCGGTCACCAGTCAATCCGGCATCATCGGATCCAATAATGTCGGCACGGGCACGGTCACGGTTGCGAATGGCACTTGGACGAATTCCGGCAATCTCACCGTGGGTAACCTCGGTAACGGCGCGCTCACGGTCAGCGGCAATGGCACGGTTTCCGCGGCCAGCGTGACGGTCTCGAACAATAACGGCAGAACCGGCGCGGTGAATCTCAATGGCGGCACGCTGACCACGGGTCAGGTCGCCAAGGGCAGCGGCAACGGCACGGCCACGGTCGCGTTCAACGGCGGCACGCTGAAACTTTCCGGCAATCAGTCCGCTCTGTTCAGCGGCTTTAATCCCGGCACGGTCACCCTCGTTGGCTCCGGCGGCACCATCGACACGCAATCCTTCACCGTCGCCTCCGCTCTGGGTCTGACCGGCAACGGCTCCCTCACCAAACAAGGCAGCGGCACCCTCACCCTCACCGGCAACAACACCTACTCCGGCACCACCACGGTTTCCGCTGGCACCCTCGAACTCGGCAACGGCGGCACCTCGGGCAGCATTGTAGGCAATGTGGCCTTGCTCGGTGGTTTGGACCGGAATCTCGCCTTTAACCGCAGCGACACGTCCACCGTTGGCGGCAACATCACCGGCAGCGGCTCCGTCCTGCAAAACGGCGGCGGCACGACCATCCTGACGGGCACAAGCAGTTACTCTGGCGGCACCGCCATCAACGCAGGCACCCTCCAGGTCAGCGGCACAGGCAACGTCTCGGGTGGGAGCCTCTTCATGCGTAATGGCACCTACAGCGTCCTCGGCAACGGAACCGCCCTGCACAACAACCTCTTCGTAAGCGACACCGCCGGGACGACCTCCATCGTTAACGTCAACACCGGAGGCAACCTCACCGCCAGCGGCTCGATCTTCATCGGCCATACCGGCACCGGCACAGTGAACGTCTCCGGCAGCGGATCCCGCGTCGCCGGAGGTAGCACCACCTCCATCGGCGGACAAGTCGTCGGGGGCAATGGCACCCTCAACGTCACCAGCAACGCAACCTACTCGACCTCCAACAATCTCTTCGTTGGTAGCAGAGGCCAGGGTCTGCTCACGATCGCCTCCGGCGGGGTGGTCACGGCCGGGAGCACCACGCTCGGCGAGACCGCCACGGGCAACGGCACCATCACCCTCGACAACGGCAGACTCAATGCCGGCGCTTTGGCCGTGGGCCAGAACGGCCAAGGTGGTATTTCAGCCTCAAACAACTCCACGGTCACAACCAGCGCAGGCTCCACCTTCATCGGCCAGAGCGCAGTGGGCGCGGCTAGGTTCAACGCATCGACTTTCAATGCCGGCCAGCTCTACGTCGGCAGCAGCGCCAACGGCACCCTCACGATCGAAAACGGCAGCACGCTCACCACGTCCACGAGCAACGCCTTCATCGCTGCCGGGTCCGGCATCACTGGTGTGCTGACCGTCTCCGGCAATGGCTCCAACTGGCTGCACACCGGCGTGGTTTTCATCGGCAATAGCGGCAACGGCACCCTTAACGTTCTCTCCGGGGGCAATGTCACCAGCGCCGGCAGTAATGCCTTCGTGGGCGCAGGCTTTAACTCCCGAGGCACGCTTCTCGTTGATGGCACCGGCTCCAGCTACCGTATCGGCGGCACGGGCGATTTCACAGTCGGCGGCATAAACAGCACGGTCACCGTCTCGAACGGCGGTCTGCTCGAAACCAAGGGCCGCGCTTTCATCGCCGCCGGTGGCGGCTCCAGTGCTAATGCCACCGTCACCGGCGCCGGCTCGCGTTGGCTGAGTTTGGACTACATCTCGGTCGGTCAGCAGGGAACTGCGTCGCTCACCGTCGCGGATCGCGGCGTCGTCCAAGTGGGCACCTCCGGCACCGGCACCATCTTCATCGGCGACCAAACCAACCCCGGCACGCTCAACATCGGCACCGGCGCGGGCGCGGGCATACTCGAAGCCTCCACCGTCACCGGAGGCTTTGCCGGCACCAATGCCGCCACCGTCAATTTTAACCACACCGACGCGAACTACGCTTTCACCAACACCGGTAACTCCACCGGCACCGGCGTCGCCATCACTGGCAACACGAGGGTGAACTTCCTCGGCAACGGCACCACCACCCTCAAAGCCGCCAGCACCTACACCGGCGGCACCTCCGTCACCAACGGCACCCTCCTTGTCACCAACACCACCGGCAGCGCCACCGGCTCGGGCATCGTCACCGTCGCCTCTGGCGCCACCCTCGGCGGCACCGGCTCGATCGCCGGCAACGTTACGATCTCTTCCGGCGCCACCCTCTCCGCTGGCACCAGCCCGGGCACCCTCACCGTCGGCGGCCTGTCGCTCAGCAATGACTCCATTCTGGCCTTCGAACTCGGCGCGCCAGACATCGTCGGCAGCGGCACCAACGACCTCGTGCAGGTCAACGGCAACCTCACCCTCGACGGCATCCTCGATATCACGACACTCCCCGGTTTCGATGACGGCACGTATCGGCTCTTCAACTACACCGGCAGTCTGACCAATAACGGACTCCTCTTCGACGCCACGCTTGACGCCTACGAGCTCACCCTCGACTTCAGCTCCGCCCAACAGGTCAATCTCGTTGTTTCCTCCGGCGTTTCCCAGTTCTGGGATGGCGCGAACACCACCCCCAACGGCACCGCAGACGGCGGCACGGGCATCTGGGGCCCCGTCACCACCAATTGGACGGGCACTACGGGCAACTCCAACCGCGCATGGACAGGCACCCGCTTCGCCACTTTCGCAGGCGCCGCCGGCACCGTCACCCTCGCTGACGGCTTCACTGCCACGACCACCCTCTTCGATTTCCAGACCGCAGGCTACACCCTTGATGCCACTGGCACCGGCCAGATCGCCCTCACCGGCGACACCGCCTTCGCCACCGCCGACGGCACCACCACGGTCAGCGCACCGATCTCGGGCAACGGCTCCCTGACCAAGCAAGGCAACGGCACCCTCACCCTCACCGGCACGAACGGCTACACCGGCGGAACCATTGTCGAAAGCGGCACCCTGCAAATCGGCGACGGCGGCACCGCCGGCGCGATCACCGGCAACGTGACCAACAATGCGGCCTTGGTCTTTAACCGCTCCGATGCCATCACCTTTGCCGATGTCATCAGCGGTAACGGCTCGCTTAGCAAGAGAGGCAATGGCACCCTCACCCTCACCGGTGGCAATACCTACACCGGCGGCACCACGATCACCGCAGGCACCCTTCAAATCGGCGACGGCGGTAAC
>JAIYBI010000009.1 GCA_027488595.1 Opitutaceae bacterium
AAAGAAAGGCATCGCACCCGCCACCGTCGCCGTCACCGAAACCCTCGGCGGCATCATCCTCCGCGCCGGCGGCGTCGAAGCCGCCTTCGACCGCGCCACCGGCACCCTCGTCT
The DNA here is from genome assembly GCA_027488595.1 of Opitutaceae bacterium. Classification (GTDB taxonomy): domain Bacteria; phylum Verrucomicrobiota; class Verrucomicrobiia; order Opitutales; family Opitutaceae; genus IMCC26134_A. The sequence goes on from JAIYBI010000009.1 coordinate 114, forward strand.
CCCTGCGCCGCGACGAACGCGAGTTCCTCGCCCGCGGCCCGCTGCTCCAGCTCTGGCGCGGCGCGACCGACAACGACGGCGTCAAACTCTGGTCCGGCCAGGACGGAAAGTCTCTCGGACGCTGGCAAAAACTCGGCCTCGATAAAGGCCTCGACCACCGCGTCGCGAAGTTCGATCTCGCCGCCCCCGCCCCCGCCGCCGACGGCTCCGTCACCGTCACCCTCGCGCACCAGGCCACCACGCCGCTGCGCGCCAACTGGAAGGACGTCCTCCACACCCACCGTTACACCCTCCACCCCGACGGCCGCCTCGCCGTCGCAAACGAGATTGTAGTGGCCAAGGACTACGCCGACCTCCCCCGCATCGGCGTGCGCCTCGACCTCGTGCCCGGCCTGCGCCAGCTCGCCTACTTCGGCCGTGGTCCCTTCGAGAACTACAGCGACCGCAAAACCGCCGCCGACCTCGGCCTCTATGAAGGCACCGTCGCCGGCGAATACGTGGACTACGTCATGCCCCAGGAACACGGCCACCACACCGATGTCCGTTGGATCGAACTCGCCTCCGAGGGCCGCAAGCCCGCCCTGCTCGCCATCGAGGCCGCGAGCACGCTGGAGTTCAACGCCACCCACTTCACCGCCGAAGATCTTTACGCCGCGAAGCACACCACCGACCTCGTCGCCCGCGCCGAAACGATTGTTTACCTCGACGCCGCCCACCGCGGTCTCGGCACGCAGAGCTGCGGCCCCGACGCCCTCGACCGCTACAAAATCCCCGCCGGCAAACACACCCTCGCCTTTACCCTGCACGTGTGATCTGAGCGTGGCACAGACATTCCTGTCTGTGTTTTCAGGCCAGTGCCTGCGCCTCCTGACTTCACAAAAACCGGCTCGGCCGAGGCTCGGCGTCGTGCTTGCCCTCGTAGGCGTGCACGCTGTGCGCGGTGTCGCTCCAAAGCGGCAGGTTCGCACCGCGCCAGGCTTTGGTCTCCACGATATCCACCCGCACGTCCGGGTCGCGCCCGGTCATCATCAAACGGTTCAACGCGGCATAGACCACGTCCTCCGGCTTTACCTCCAAGGTCGCCGCATAACGCTCGACCGCCGCCAATTCTTCGGAATCCAAATGTAACTTAATCGCACTCATGGTAGATCCTTTTGACCCGCAAACCGCAGTTGGAGCCGATGAGCTGGCGCACGATGCCGGAGTAGATGGTCGTTTGTGGACACCCGACGTGCACTGGGAGTGCATGGAGCGGGAGAACAAATGAGCAGATGCCCGGCAGGTTGCGTTAGATCGCGGCGATCAGCTTCGGTTTTCGGGTTTGTTTACAGGGGTTGCTGAACAGAGCGAGTCTGCCCGCCAGAGGGGCCTTCGGCAAGGGGATTAACCCGCCCCAAGCGGCTGTGACACCCCGTGGGCTTGGTGATCATTTCAGCATTTTGCGCCTTCGCCTTCGGCAAATCTGTGCTACCACTTCGCCCCGCCCATCCGACCACCCGCCTTCGTTCCGCTTTTTCCCGTCCTCACGTTTCCCGCCTCCGCCTTCCCAACCCATGTTCAGCCGCGTCAGCGATTACCTCGGCGTCTTCAAGACCGCCACCCGCGCCCGTTGGGATCCCTGGACTCCGCTCGCCCTCGTCGCCCTGAGCCTCATCGGCGTCGCTTTCATCTACTCGGCCCAGTTTTCCACCCCGCTCACCAACTGGCTCAATCAACTCGTCTGGCTCGGCGGCGGCCTCGTCGTTTACACCGCCGTCTCCCTCGTGGACTACCGCATCTGGCTCAGCATCGGCCACTGGTTCTACCTCGCCTGCCTGCTTTTGCTCGTCCTCGTGCTCATCCCCGGCATCGGCAACGAACGCTACGGCGCCCAGCGTTGGCTCGATTTCGGGGTCTTCGCCTTGCAGCCGAGCGAGCCCGCCAAGGCGGCCGTGCTCTTCGCCACCGCCTCCATCCTGATCCGCGCCCGGTTGGGCTCGATTCGTAACTCATTCGGCACTCTCGGCAAGTTGGCGCTTGCGGCAGGCGTCCCCATGCTGCTCATCCTTCTCCAGCCCGATCTTAAATCGGCCATCGTCCTGCCCCCCATGGTGTTTTCCATGCTCTACATTTCCCGCCTTTCCTCCCGCTTTTTCGCGGTGGCTCTGGGCGCGTTCCTGCTCCTTTTGAGCGTGATCGCGTGGGATATGCACACCTACGCCAAGTTCATGAAGGACAACAACCTGTCCTACTTGAAGGACAAGGGCGCCTACCAGGTTCGCAGCTGGCTTCCGCTCAAGGATTATCAGCGCAACCGTATCCTCACTTTCACCGCCCCGGAGGTCATTGACCCCACCGGCACGAAGGACGCCTGGAACCTCAACCAGTCGCTCATCTCGGTCGGCAGCGGCGGCCTCACCGGCAAGGGCTGGACCCAGGGCACGCAGGCCCAGTTGGGTTACCTGCCCCCCGCCGTCTCGCATAACGATTTTATCTTCTCCGTCATCGCCGAGGAGAAGGGATTTTTGGGAAGTCTCACCGTGCTAGGTCTGTTTGGCATCGTCTTGATCAACGGCATCCGCATCGCCGGACTCGCCCGCGACCGCTTCGGCACTTTGCTTGCCGTCGGGGTCACGGTCTTGTTCGCGGTGCATGTGTTCGTAAACATCGGGATGACCATCGGCCTCGTGCCCATTACGGGCATACCGCTTCCCTTTATAAGCTACGGTGGCTCCTTCGTGCTCAGTTGCTGTTTATTGCAAGGACTAGTCCAGAGCGTGCATCGCTTCAGAAAGGATTTCACATGAAAATGAACCTTTTCCGCGATCATGCGCTCCCGACCGGAATTTCCTGCGTCGCGACTCCCGCCCGTTGGTGCCCCGTCCAAACCCAGGACCACACCACCCATGAACGATCACACCCATCCCGCCCCCGACTCCGGTCGCGAGCCTTCCACCCCCGACCAGGATCCCTCACGTAGCCTCGACGAGGAGCTCGCCCTCCCGCCCGAGGAACACGAGGCCGAACTCATAGACCGCGCCGAACTGAAAACCGGCGCCGAGGAACGCTCCAAACAGCGCCCGCTCCTCCAAAAAATCCTCGCCGTGTTCAAGAAGGAGAAAACCTCCTTCCGCGAACTCATCATCAACTCCGAGCCGCTCGAGAAACGCGTCGCCCTGCTCATTGATGGCGTGCTCGAAAAGTTCGAGATCGAGCGCCACGACGCCGATCGCATGGTCGGCGGCATCTTCAAGGGCCGGGTCAAGAACCTCGACCCCGGCCTCAAGGCCGCCTTCGTGGACATCGGCTACGCCAAGAACGCATTTCTCCACTACTGGGACATGCTCCCCGCCGCCGCCGACTCCTCCATCGAGGTCGTGCGCGTGAACAAAAAGAAGAACGCCCTCCCCGCCGGCCAGGAGCCGACCGTGAAGGACATTCCCCAGCTCTACCCGCCCGGCTCCGAGATCGTCATCCAGGTCACCAAGGGCCCCATCGGCACCAAGGGCCCGCGCACCACCACGAATCTCTCGCTGCCCGGCCGCTACCTCGTGCTCATGCCGTTCTCCGACCAGTGCGGCATCTCCCGCAAAATCGAGGACCCCAAGGAGCGCGCCCGCCTGCGCGAAATGCTCAACGAGCTCACCATCCCCGAGGGCATGGGCGTCATCGTCCGCACCGCCGGCGAGGGCAAAAAATCCCGTTACTTCGTCCGCGATCTCCACCTCCTGCTCAAAACCTGGGCCGATATCCAGACCAAGCTCAACAGCCAGCGCGCGCCCGTCTGCCTCTACCAGGAACCCGACATCGTCGAGCGCACCGTGCGCGATTTCCTCACCGAGGAGGTGGACCGCGTGCTCATTGACAACGTCGAGGACCACGCCGCCTGCCAGGCGTCCGTCGCCCAGATCAGCCAGCGCTCCAAGGGCAAGATCGCCCTCTACAAGGACAGCATCCCCATCTTCGAGCGCTTCAACATCGAGCGCCAGATCGAGCAGACCTACCAGCGCAAGGTCGCCCTGCCCAGCGGCGGCGAGATCGTCATTGATGAGACCGAGGCCCTCATTGCGATCGACGTGAACACCGGCTCCCACAAGAACCGCGGCGGCGAAGAGAAAAACGTCATCTACGCCGTGAATCTGGAGGCCGCCGTCGAGGCCGCCCGCCAGATTCGCCTGCGCAACCTCGGCGGCCTGCTCGTCATTGACTTCATCGACATGAAGGAGCGCCGCCACCGCAACGGCGTTTACGAGAAGCTCTGCGAGGCCATGTCCGAGGATAAGGCCAAGAACCACATCCTCCCCATCTCGCAGCTCGGCATCCTCCAGATGACGCGCCAGCGCCAGCAGGAGTCGCTCTCCTCCGGCCTCTACACCGACTGCCCCTACTGCCGCGGCCGCGGCATCGTGAAGAGCGCCACCACCATGAGCGTCGAGCTCCAGCGCAAGCTGAGCTCGATCGTGCGTCGCCTCGTAGCCCGCAAGGACAACAAGGAGTATTCGCTCCGCGTGATGGTCCACCCCGGCATCCTCGAGCGCCTGCGCAGCGAAGACGCGAACCTGCTCGTCCGCATGGAAAAGGACTACGGCGTGAAACTGGCCTTCCGCGCCGACCCGAGCTACCACCTGGAGAACTTCAAGATCATCAACGCCGCCACCGGCGAAGAGTATCGGTGAGTCCCGCCGGTAGCGGGGAGCGCCAAGCGACCCGTCCGCCTCCGACCGTAGCGAAACGACGGAGTCGTTTCGTCCCCGTTGTCCGTCTCCCCCAGCCGCGCTCCCCTCCGGAGCGCGGCTTTTTTCTGCTCAATTGCTGCGTGCGCTTCCACTCCTCCTCCGCCCCCGCGACGGTCATTGCCGTCACCGCCATTCGCTGTCTGGCTGCCATCCTCTCCCATGAAACTTCTCCCCCTACTCATCGGTGCCGCGCTCGCCACCGCCGTTCTCCTCGCCCCGGCCCCCGCCGCCGATGCCGCCCCCGCAGTCGCACCATCCGCCACCCCCGCCGCCGCAGCCTTACCGCAGCCAGTCACTCCCGACGCCGAACTCAAAGCCCTCGTCGCCAAGGTCCGCGCGAAAATGCAGGCCGGCGAGGTCACTGCCGCGACCCTCGCCCCCGAGCTCGCCGAGTTCGACACCCTCCTCGCCAAATACGCCGGCAAAAAAACCGACGAGGTCGCCATGATCCTGATGATGAAGGCCACTCTTTACACCCAGGTCCTCGACGACGAGCCCGCCGGCGTAAAACTCCTCGAACAGGTCAAAGCCGATTTCCCAGGCACCAGGGCCGCCACCGCCGCCGAGCGCAGCATCGCCGCCATTGAGGACGCGGCCAAAGCCAAAGCCGCCCAGGATGCCCTCATCGGCAAACCCGCGCCCGCCCTCAACTTCACTTGGTCCACCCGCGAGGGCCTCAAGACTCTCGCCGACCTCAAGGGCAAGGTCGTCGTCCTCGACTTCTGGGCCACTTGGTGCGGCCCGTGCATCCGCTCCTTCCCGCAGGTCCGCGATCTCGTCACCCACTACCAAGGGGCCGACGTCGAAGTCGTCGGCGTGACCAGCATCCAAGGCACCGTCTCCGGCCTCGACGGCGGCAAGATCGATACCTCCGGCGACCCCGCGAAAGAGATCACTCTTCTCGGCCAGTTCGCCAAGGCCAAGGACATGACTTGGATCGTCGCCGTGAGTGAGGAGAATGTTTTTAATCCCGCCTACGGCATCACCGGCATCCCGCATCTCGTCATCGTCGCCCCCGACGGCACCGTCCGCCACACCGGCATGCACCCCGCCGACCCCGCTGAGGAAAAACACGCCAAGATCGATGCTCTCCTCAAAGAGTTCAAACTCAAGGGCGCCAAGTAACGAGGCCCGCGAGTTTCCAAACCGGGAATAGTCGCCTACTTTGCCGACCCCGCGCCGGCCGCCACCGGACCTTCGACGATCTCCAGCCAACCGGCCTGCCCGCCTTCGACTTCGACCTTCGCGCCGCCACCGGTCTCGACGCGCAAGACCCGCACCGCTGGGTCGCGCACCGTGATCGTCAGCACGTTGTCCAGTTCCGTGTAAACTCCGGTCGCACGCCCTTCGTAATTCCAGTTCGCGACCGGCCCCGCGTCCGCCTTGTCCTGCCGCACCCGCAGCCGGTTCCAGGGCAGACCGAAGCCGCCCAGCGTCTGCCTCACCTCGAATGCCGCCCCGCCCGCCGCCGTCGTGCTCGGCTCGACTTTCACTTTCACCAAGGCCCCAGGCGCCCGCACCACCAAGGTCCCCGGCGCCGCCACGCCCGCCGGCCACTCAAACACCGCCCGCCGGTTCACCGGCGTGATGAACATCAACCCCGCCACGATCGCCGCCACCCCGACCGGCACCGCCAGCCATTGCCCCGCGCCCATCCGACGCCCTTCCGCCGCCGCCGCATCACGCCGCGCATCCACGGCCATCACTCCGTAGTAGGCCACCCACACCGCGAACCACGTGATCAACACCGACCAGATCACGTCCGATAAAAAGTGCGCCCCCGCCGCCATGCGCGCCACGCCCATCGCCAGCCCGCCGACAAGCGCCGCCGCCAACATCACCCGCGCGAGTCGCCGCCGTTTCTCTCGCAGCAACAGATAAAACACCGCGAACACGAACGCCATCGAGGGGTGCCCGGCCGGAAACGACTTCGCCGCCCCCGCCGTGCCTTTGAGCAGCGGCGGCGCATAATGCATCTTACCACCAAACTCCTCGATGTGCTTGGGCCGCGGCCGCCCCCAGTGATTCTTAAACACCGCGTTCACCAAAATCAGCGGCCCGAGCAGCGCCGCCAGCAACATGATCAC
>JAIYBI010000346.1 GCA_027488595.1 Opitutaceae bacterium
CGCCGCCCTCACCGTTTACCCCGGCGCCACGCTCGCCCTCGCCAACGCCACCGTTTCCGTGGACACCCTCAACATCCAGTCCGGCGGCACCCTCAGCGGCTCAGGCTCGATCAATAACGAGTTGGTCAACGAGGGCACGATCACCGTCTCCAACGGCGGCACGCTCACGATCACCGGCGACGTCACCAACACCGGAATCATGCGCCTCACCGCCGGCTCCGTTCTCAACGCCACCGGCGCTTTCGTGAACAACGGCTTGCTCGACCTCATAACCGCCGGCGGCACCCGCCCCGCCGCCCTCGAAAACAACGGCGTCGTGCTCGACGCAAGCGACGTGCATCTCAACTCCTCCTCGTTATCCGGCACCGCCTTCACCTTGCGCATCGCCGGGTATTCAGGCCACACCTACACGCTTCAAACCTCGGAGGATCTCTCCGCCTGGTCCGACATCGAATCCCGTCCGGGTGTCACCGGTCAGGAGCTCACCTTCACCCACGACGCCGGCCCCCTCGCGCGGCGCTTTTACCGCATCACTGTCCTTTGAAAACCCGTCCCTCGCCCGCTTCCCCGCCGTTCACCTGCTCCACCCGTCTATGGGCGGTTCTACTGGTGCTTTTTGTTATCCCCGTATCGCTTTTCGCCGCGCTTCCCCACTGGCCGGATGTCCTCGGGCAGCCCGACGCCTTCTACGCCTCGCCGGAGGCAAGCTCGCTCGCGAGTAGTGTCATCGCCTACCAAACTCCATCCGGCGGCTGGCCCAAGAACACCGACTTCACCAATCCGCCGACCCAGAAGGCGTCCGGCAACCCCCGTGAAGCCACCATAGACAACAAGGGCACCACGCTTCCGCTCACATTCCTCGCTCACGTGATCAGCGCTTCGCCCTCCGATAAAGACGCCCTGTCTTCATTCCAGCGCGGCTTCGACTACCTGCTTGCCGCCCAATACGAGAACGGCGGCTGGCCCCAGTTCTTTCCGCTCAAAAAAGGCTACTACTCCGCCATCACCTACAACGATGACGCGATGATCAACGTCCTTGTTCTGCTGAAAGCCGCCGCCGCCAAGGAAGCTCCCTTCACCTTTGTTGATGACGAGCGCCGGGCCCGCGCCGCCGCCGCCGTCACCAAGGGAATTGAATGCATTCTGAAAACCCAGGTCCGGCAAAACGCCGTGCTTACCGCTTGGTGTGCGCAGCACGACGAACACACCCTCGCCCCGTGCTGGGCGCGCAACTACGAACCGCCTTCACTCTCCGGCAGCGAGAGCGTCGGCATCGTTCGCTTCCTCATGTCCGTGGAAAATCCTTCCCCCGAGATCATCACGGCCGTCGAGGGCGCCGTCGCCTGGTTTGAAAAGACCAAAATCATCGGCCAGCGCTTCGAGTATTTTACCGACGCCGATGGCCAGAAGGACCGGCACATCACGCCCGACCCTTCCGCCCCGCCACTTTGGGCGCGTTTTTATGAACTCGAGACCGACCGACCCCTGTTTCTCGGTCGCGACCGCGTCTTTCGTTACGCTCTTACGGAAATCGAACTCGAACGACGCATCGGCTACGCTTTCTACACCATTCGAGCAGGCTCCCTCCTCGCCAAGGACTACCCCCGCTGGCGCACCCGCATCACCGCAAGCAAACCATGACAACGCGCTTTTTCGCCCGCACGTTCCTGTTTTTTTTCCTCACCGTTCTCGCTCCCGCCACGCTAAGCGCCGCCCCTTTCGCGAGGGGCGCGGACGTCGGCTGGCTCCCCCAGATGGAAGCCGCGGGCATCGTCTTCCGCGACTACGAGGGCACGTCGGGAGACTGCCTTCTCATTCTCAAAAACCTCGGCATGGACACCGTTCGGCTCCGCGTCTGGGTCAACCCGTCCGACGATCCCACTACCGGCCATTGCAGCCCGGCCGATGTCGTCGCCCTCGCCGTGCGCGCCCAAAAGCTTGGCCTGCGCATCATGATCAATTTCCACTACAGCGATAGCTGGGCCGATCCAAAGCAACAGACCAAACCCGCCGCATGGAAAGATCTCCCCTTCCAGGAACTCGTTGAAGCCGTGCAGACCCACACGCGCGAGGTTCTCCTCGCGCTTGAATCCGCCGGCGTCACGCCCGAGTGGGTCCAGATCGGGAACGAGATCCGCGGTGGCATGCTCTGGCCCGATGGCTCGACCAAAAACTTCGGCCAACTCGCACAACTGCTCGAGGCCGGTCACTCGGCCGTCAAGTCCGTCAATGCCTCCATCAAGGTCATCATCCACCTCGACCACGGCCACGACAACGCCGTCTTCCGCTGGTTCTTCGGCAACCTCGCCAAACACCGCGTCTCCTACGATGTCATCGGCCTCTCGTATTACCCTTATTGGATCGGCAGCGACTACACCGCCACGATAGACGACCTCGGACGCAACCTGAACGACTTGGTTTCCACGTTCGGAAAGGAGGTCATGGTCGTCGAGGTCGGCGGGGATCACCGCGAGCAGAAAAACACGTTCGACATGCTCGCCGCCGTCATCGCCAAAGTCCGCGCCGTCCCCGATGGCAAAGGTATCGGCGTGCTTTACTGGGAACCTCAGTCCACTCCCTCCTTCAGCAAGGGCTACCTCCTCGGCTGCTGGAACGAGGACGGCACCCCCGGCTCCGCCCTCCGCGCATTCAATCACTAGGAACTTTTCCGAAACCGGGCGGGGCCGCTACACCCTTCAACTCGGAGGCGTGTAACCTTTGATGCCGCCCAGCGCGCAGAACTTCCGGTAAAGCATCGTGAAAACGATCATGCCCAGCAAGGCCACGCCGCCGCCCACCACAAAGGTGTAGTGGTAAATGTGGCCGGTGACATCGAGCAGCCGCCCCACCAGCGGTGGGATGCAAATGAAGCCCATCGCCAGGATGATGCCGGCCG
>JAIYBI010000317.1 GCA_027488595.1 Opitutaceae bacterium
GAATGGGACGCGCGAATGTTCGAAATCTACGGCTGGAAAGTCGCGCCGCCGGACCACGCGGCGTTCTTGGCCATGGTCCTGGAGGCTGATCGCCCGTTGATCGAAAATGACTGGGGTCGGGTGATGTCTGGGCCGGCGGATTTCGAGTATGTTTTCCGGATCAAACGCCCGGACGGTGCGGTGCGCTCGATCCGTGCGGTGGGCACGGTGCAGCGTGATGCGACGGGGGCGGCCGAATGGATCACGGGCATCAATGAAGACGTGACGGAGGCGCACGAAAGAACCGTCGCGCTGGGGGATTTGAACGAGCGCCTGCAGTTGGCATTGCGCGCATCGGGTTTCGGCATCTGGGAATTTTATCTGAAAGACAACCGGCTCGAATGGGATGAGCGGCTGTTTGCGATCTACGGTCTTTCTAGGCAAGAGCTGGGCGGATCAATCGATGTTTTCCGCAGTTGCGTGCTCCCGGACGACCGTGCGGCGATGGATCTGGCGTTCGCCGGGCTGATGGAAGGCCGCGCGGTCGAATCGCTCGAATTCAGAATTCGTCGCCGCAGCGACGGCGCGGAGCGGGTGATCGAGGCCAACGGCTATCTCCTGCGGGATGAGGCTGGCGCGCCGGTTCGACTGGTCGGAATGAACCGTGACATCACGAAGCAGAAGGAAACCGAGGCGAAACACCGCCAGGTCGAGGAGCAGCTCTTCCAGTCCCAGAAACTGGAGACGCTCGGAACGCTCGCCGGGGGAATCGCCCATGACTTTAACAACCTGCTCACGGGGATGCTGGGCTTTTCGGAACTCTCGCAGGACGCGCTGCCGCCGGATCATCAAGCCAGACGTTATCTTGACCACGTGATCGGGGGCGGACTCCGCGCGCGCGACCTGGTGAAGCGCCTGCTGCTCTTTGCGCGCCGGGGGCCGGAACCGAAACGCGAACCAGTGCAGCTCGAACAATTGGTGACGGAAACGCTGCCTTTGCTTTCGGCCACGTTGCCTGCAGCGATCAGCATTCAGAGCGAATCGGTGACGGGCGCGGGTCGGGTTATGGGCGACGCGGGCCAACTCCAGCAGGCGCTAATGAACCTCGTGGTGAACGCGGCCCACGCCATCGGCTCGCGCCCCGGCCTAATCACCTTGCGCGTGCGCCCGACCGAGCTCGGCGGGGCGGAGAAGGCCCCGGGCGGGCCGGGGCCCTACGCCTGCCTCGAGGTTACTGACACGGGTTGCGGAATGGACGAAGCCACGCAGGCGAGAATTTTTGATCCATTCTTCACCACGAAGAAGCAGGGTGAGGGTTCCGGGCTCGGGCTCTCCATCGTGCACGGCATTGTGCGTGAACACCGCGGATTGATCCGGGTGCGGAGCGCGCCCGGACAAGGCACGACGTTTGAAATCGTTTTGCCGGTTACCCACGAGGCTCCCGTTGTGGTGGCGCCTCCGCCCGCCGGGGGCCGAGAGCTCGAAGGGACCGGGCGCCGGGTGCTGGTGGTGGACGACGAGGAGTCGGTCCGGTTGCTCACGCGGGCGCTGTTGCTCCGGGCGGGGTTCCGGGTTGAGGTTCACGCCAATGCGGAGTCGGCGGCGCGGATGTTTGCGGCCGCGCCGGCGGACTTCGCGATCGTGTTGACGGATCTTTCGATGCCGGGCCGCAGCGGGGCGGAGTTGATCCGCGAGCTTCGGGCCCTGCGGCCGGAGCTGCCGGCAGTGCTGATGAGCGGCGATCATGATCCCTACATCCGGACGGCCGGGCCGGAAGCAAAAGACGTGATTCTACTCTCCAAACCATTTTCAACCGGAGGTTTGTTCGCGGCGTTGCGACGCGGGCTCGATACGGGTCTGGCTCGGCATTCGGAATGAGTTCACGGGTTGGACCGATCCACGGAAAAATCCAGTTTACTATCAGGCGTTGATGCTTTTCCAGGAGGTCCAGACACATGGAAAAGTGCGGCGGGCGACGAAAACAGCGCAATCACTCTCAAGTCCGCGTTTGCGCGGCGCGCGCCTTTGCGTTTCTCTCACTTTTCCTCCATGCCGCTCGCCCACGACGAACTCAAATCCGCCTTTGCCTCCACTCCTTTGTTTGAGGCCAAGTCCTGGCGACTCTCGCCCGAGGCGTGGCCGCTCACGCCCGCGCAGGTGGATGAGCTGGAGGCCATTGGCGCGGCCTGCCTAGACTACCATCGCGCGCTGGAGTTGCTCTACCTGCGTAGTGCGGCGGGCAAGAATCTGCTGCGTAACAAGCCTCTCATCGCACCCTGGGTGGCGGATTACCTGGACCGCGGCAAACCTCCCGAGCTCGTCGCCCATGCCCGTGAGGCCCGTAACCGGGGTGCCCTGCCCGCGGTGCTACGGCCTGATCTCCTACTCACGGACGACGGTTGGGCGCTCACCGAACTCGACTCGGTGCCGGGTGGCATCGGCCTGACCGCCTTTCTCAACCGCCTCTACGCCGCCTCGGGCGAAGGCGCGGTGCTCGGCGCCGGCGACGCCATGATCCAGAATTTTTACCAGGCGGTGTCGGCCCTGCGGGCCGACATACGCAACCCGCTCATCGCCATCGTCGTGAGCGAGGAGGCCGCCACCTATCGGCCGGAGATGCAATGGCTCGCCGAGCAATTGCAACGCCAGGGCAAACGCGTGTTTTGCCTCGACCCCGACGAAATCTTTCCACTTGGCAGCGCCTTGTGCTTCGATGTGGAGGGCGACCCCGAGAAGATCGACATTATCTACCGTTTCTTCGAGCTCTTCGACCTCGCGCAGATTCCGACCGCACATTTCTACTTCGAGGCCTGGGCGGCGGGCGAAGTGGTGATCACTCCGCCGATGCGCCCGTTCCAAGAGGAGAAACTCGGACTCGCGCTCTTTCATCACCACCTCCTGCAGGATTTCTGGGCCGAGCAGATCTCGACCAAGTCCCGCGAGCGCCTGCGCACCCTCATCCCGGCATCCTGGGCGCTCGACCCCGCCCCGCTTCCGCCGGGGGCTGTGCTGGTCGGCCCGACAGTCGGCGGCCGCGCGCTCAACGACTGGCGCGGCCTCGCCGCCGCTTCGCAAAAGGAGCGTGAATTGATTCTCAAAATCTCCGGCTTCCACGAGACCGCCTGGGGCGCCCGCAGTGTCGCCTACGGCGCGGATTGCTCGCGCGAAGAGTGGCAAGGCGCGGTGGATCTCGCGCTCGCCGATGCCCCGGCAAACCTCCACGTGTTGCAGACCTACCGCAAACCACGCCGCGCAACACATCCCTTGTATCCGACCAGTGGTGACGCCGCCGCGCCCGAATCGGGCCGCCTGCGGCTTTGCCCGTATTACTTCGTGATCGGCGACCAGGCGCGCTTGAGCGGTGCGCTCGCCACCTTTTGTCCGCCCGACAAAAAGATCATTCACGGCATGCAGGACGCCGCCCTCCTCCCCTGTTCCATACGAGCGGTTGGCTGACAAAGCGCGCCGCGCAAACCACGCTTTGCCAAAATAGGTGTTTACTCACCCGCGTCGCTCCTTCCATAAATCACCTTTCTGGAATTCCCGGGGCAGTAGCTCAGTTGATAGCGCGCGTCGTTCGCAATGACGAGGTCGTCGGTTTGATCCCGATCTGCTCCACCAGAACCTCCTTCCGCACCCCTTTCGGACCGCGCTCCGAAGGACGCACCGCCACTACGACCGATGCCCGACTTCCGGCAACGTGGTAGTAGATCGCCCTACCCCTCCGTAAAACGCCTCTCTTGATTTTTTCCCGAACTCGCTAAAATAACCGCTCCTCATTTTTCCACCATGTCCACCGAAACTGCTCCCGCCTCCCAATCCCACGAGTTCCAAGCCGAAATCAAGCAGCTGCTCGATATCGTCATTCACTCGCTTTACACCGAGAAGGAAATCTTCGTCCGCGAGCTCGTTTCCAACGCCTCCGACGCCCTCGAAAAGTTCCGCCATCTCCAGCTCACCGAGAAGGATATCCACGACGCCGACCGTAAGCTCGAAATCTCCCTCACCACGGACGACAAAGCCAAGACCCTCGTGATCGAGGACGCCGGCCTCGGCATGAGCGCCGCCGAGCTTGCCAAGAATCTCGGCACCATAGCCCACTCCGGCTCCAAGGCCTTCCTCAAATCCCTCAGCGAGGGCGGCCAGAAAAACGCCAACCTCATCGGCCAGTTCGGCGTCGGTTTCTACTCCGCCTTCATGGTCGCCTCCAAGGTCGAGGTCTTCTCCCGCTCCTGGCGCGCCGACGAGCCCGCCAATGTATGGACCAGCGACGGCGCCGGCCGCTACACCATCGAGCCCGCCCCCGACCACACCGCCCGCGGCACCCGCATTGTCATCACCTTGAAAGACGACTGCGCCGAGTTCTCCGAAGAGAGCCGCATCAAGGAAATCCTCGAGCGCTACAGCGCCTTCGTCTCCTTCCCCATCCAGCTCAACGGCACCCACATCAACACCGTCCAGGCCCTCTGGCTGCGCTCGAAGAACGAGATCACCGACGAGGAATACACCGCCTTCTACAAGTTCCAGTCCCACGCCTACGACGAGCCCCGCCTGCGCCTCCACTTCAGCGCCGACGCCCCCCTACAGATCAACGCCCTCCTCTTCGTCCCGCAGGACAACTCCGAAAAGTTCGGCATGTCCCGCCTCGAGGCCGCCGTCTCCCTCTACTGCCGCAAGGTCCTGATCGACGCCAAGCCCAAGGACCTCCTCCCCGAGTGGCTGCGCTTCCTCAAGGGTGTCGTCGATTCCGAGGATCTCCCGCTCAACATCTCGCGCGAGACCATGCAGGACCGCGCCCTCATCGAGAAGCTCAACAAGGTCATCACGAAACGCTTCCTAAAGTTCCTCACCGAGGAGGCCAAGAACCGCCCCGAGGCCTACCTCGAGTTCTACGCCAACTTCGGCATCTTCCTCAAAGAAGGCGCCGCCACCGACTACACCCACAAGGACGACCTCGTTAAACTCCTCCGCTTCGAGTCCTCCCTCACCGAGGCCGGCAAACCCACCTCCGTCGCCGACTACCTCACACGCGCCACCGCCGACCAGAAAGAGATTTACTACCTCAGCGGCCCCAGCCGCGCCGCCATCGAGAACGGCCCCTACCTGGAAGGCTTCAAGGCCCGCAACCTGGAGGTCCTTTTCTGCACCGAGGCAGTGGACGAATACGTCATGAACAACGTCCGCGAGTTCGACGGCAAGAAGCTCGTCGCCGCCGACCACGCCGACGTGAAACTCGCCGACGCCCCCAAGCCCCCCGCCGCCGAGGGCGACCTCTC
>JAIYBI010000263.1 GCA_027488595.1 Opitutaceae bacterium
GACCGAGGGTGCGATGTTGGGTGGTGTAGTCCACGCCGTCGAAAACTCCCGTCGGCGGGCCGCGGCCCTCGTCGAGCAAAGTGAGCGTGCGGTTCGGGCCGAGAATGATAGGGTCGGGATGCCCGCAGTTCGTCCAAGAGAGCTCACCCGTCGCGGTATCGAGCACGCCGGCAAGCACGGTCACAAACTGCATGGTGTCGTT
This sequence comes from Opitutaceae bacterium, assembly GCA_027488595.1. Lineage (GTDB taxonomy): Bacteria > Verrucomicrobiota > Verrucomicrobiia > Opitutales > Opitutaceae > IMCC26134_A. The sequence goes on from JAIYBI010000263.1 coordinate 203, forward strand.
GCGCTGGCAGAGGAGTTCGTTGACCCGATTGAGCAGCGCGCCAACCGGCTGAATGCCGGCGGCAAGGGCGCGCAGGCACATGGCGGTGACGGCCATAAAAAGCGCGGCGGACACGCCCTTTCCAGAGACATCTCCGACGACGAAAAAGAAGCGCCGGTCATCAAGAAAAAAACCGTCGTAGAGGTCGCCGCCGGCCTCGCGGGCGGGACGGGAAAACGCGGCAAAATCCACCCGCGCGGCCTCGGCGGCGGCGAGCGGCGCGGGTAGAAAACTCGATTGGATACGGCCGGCGATGCGCAGCTCGCTCTGGATCTGCTCGCGCGCGGAGGTCGCGCGTTGGAGGTCGGCAAGGTAGGACTGAAGACGCTGTTGTAAAAACTGCACGGCGCCCGCGATGGCACCGACCTCGTCCTTCCGCAGCGCCGCGTCCGCTATGCGGGGATCGGCGGTGCCCGGCGTGGCAAACTCGTTCTCCGCGAGATCGCGGATGGCATGGGCGAGGCGGGCGAGCGGGTCTTTGACGTGTTGGTTGCTGTAGGCCAACCGTTCGGCGAGCAGGCCCACGACGTGACGGTGCATCGCCGAGGCGAGGGCGGGGGCGTCGCGCTCGAGCGCTGCCAGCCGGGCGGCGGTGAGTTTCCAGAGACGGCAGTGTGAAGCCGCCTCCGCCGAAGCGGCGCGAGGCTCGTGGCGATAAAGCGCCATCTCGCCGAGACACTGGCCGGGGCCGAGATCGCGCAGTTTTACGCGCCCATCACCCGGCAGTTCGAGCCAGATGGAAAGTTCACCCGACTCGATGAAGTAGATGCTGTCGGCCGCGTCGCCCTGGCGGAAAAGTGTCTCGCCGGCCTTGAGCGACACCGGCTCCAAGTGAGCCAGCCATACCTTACGCTCTGCACGCTCGGGGGCGAAGGGCGAGAGTGATTGTGACGATGTGAACGCGGTATCCAAGTGAAGGTGAGGCTGGCGTCGCCAACAGTGACGAGACGAGTGAAAACGTTGACGAAAACTCAGATCGCGCCGCGTCCGGCACCGGGTTCGATGAGCAGAGTGGAGGCAGGTTGCTCATCCTTCAGGGCGACGCCGGCGCGGCCGGTGCGGGCGGATTCGAGCAGGAGCCAGGCGAGCTTGGTCGCGGCGGCGGCGGGCGGCAGCCCTTCGGGGCGGATGTTGGAAACGCAGTTGCGGTCGGCGTCGGTGCGCGACGCCGCCGGACCGGCGGTGAAATAGGCGCCGAGACTGTCCGGCATACCGAGGCCGGGGCGCTCGCCAAGGAGCATGAGAGTAAAGCGAGCACCAAGGCGTTCGCCGATCTCGTCCTGAAGTTTTACGCGACCAAAGGGAACAAGGAATATTGGGTAAAGCGACCAACCGGCGGCGGTGAGGTGATCAGCGAGGTGGGTGACGGTCGCGATCGGGTGGCGCTCAGCGGCCTGCGCGGCGAGGCCGTCGGAGATGATGATGGCGAGATCGCGTGATCCCCAAGCCGGGGCGAGGCCGGCGAGGCTGGCGGCCGACGCGGCGTCGAGGTGGCGGCCACGATCGGGGCGCACGAGGTAGGTTTTTTTATCGGCGACACCGGTGGCGAGGCGATGGGTCGCGAGGCCGGCGGCGGCGAGACGGTCCGCCACGCCATCAAGGTTGAAGGGCGCCATCACGGCGTCGCGGGCGCGGGCGTGCGAGAGGCGGAAATCGAGCACGGTTTCCATACGCTGGCTGCCGCCGGTGCGACCGAGGGCGATGCGCGCGGAAGTGAAACGACGGAGGCCGAGCCAGGGGTCGCCACCGCTTGGGGCGGCGACGGCGGGCAGAGATTGAGGCACCACCGTGTTGTTCATGAAAATGCGTGGAGGCAGGAATCGTGCCCCGTGTCGCGTTTGCGCCGCGGGTCAGCCCCACTTTTCCAGAGCGTAGATCACGAGGCCGGAACAGAGCAAACCGGCAACCACGACGCCCAGGCAGCCCTTGCCCTGCGGGCTGGCGGTGAAGCGACCGGGATCAGACGCGCGGAAGGAGCGCTCGAGTTCCTCCACTGCATCCTTGGCTTCCTTCAAGCCGAGGCCGGTCATGTCGCGATACACTTTGATCGCCTGGATCTTCTCTCCGCGAAAAATGTAGTTCGAAAGGTTGGAGATCTGTTCGTCGGAAAGGGGTTGAGGCATGGCGATAAGGAGCAGGTGCGCGAAGAGAAAGACGAGTGCGAAGGAGCCGCGAGGCGAGGTTACGCTCCGCTTTCGGCGAGAAGGGCGTGGCGGGAGTTCACCGGAAGCAGTCGGCCATCGGTGGCGATGCGCATTTTTTCGAGCCATTGCTCGAACTCGGGGGCGGGGCGGAGACCGAAGACCTGGCGGAGGTAGTGGCTGTCGTGGAACGAGGTGGACTGGTAGCCGAGCATGATGTCGTCGGCGCCGGGCACGCCCATGATGAAGTTGCAGCCGGCGACGCCGAGCAACGTAAGGAGCGTGTCCATGTCGTCCTGGTCGGCTTCGGC
>JAIYBI010000038.1 GCA_027488595.1 Opitutaceae bacterium
CGGCGGGCGAATACCAGCTTCCCGGCCAATTGATCGCGTTGCTCGCCGGGCGGGCTTGCTCGGAGATGGGCGGGCCGCCGACCACCGCGAGCACGTTGAGCCCGGCGGTTCGCCAGCGATCAAGGTAGCCGATGCTCCGATTCCGCTCCGTCGCATCGATCATGCGCTCCCACGAAAGTCGCCACGTCTTCGTCCAGCCGGCCCCCGCATCACGCGGAATCGTCGTCTCCGAATCGTAGTCAAGGTGAGTTCCGACGGAAGACTGTTCTTCTCCCGACGGGGCCGGGGGAAGGATGGTGAACAACGCGTCGGCGTGCGGCGGGGAGAGCGTGTCATCGACATCCACCTCCGCTCGAAAAGAGCCGGTCTCCGGGCCGGGTGTGAAATCCACCCCTGCGAACGTCGTGAGACCCGGCGGCAGCGCAAGCGCTGTCCATTGACCACCCACGCCGGGCCGGGGGCGCTCCCAGAGGTCGCGGGTGCGGCGGCGCAGGTCGAGCGAGGCGGATGCGCCGTGGTTGTAAATTTTCACTGTGCCGGTCACGCGCACTCCTCCTGTGATTTCGTCGGCGTGGAAGCGCCCGTTGGCGCGGTCAAGAGCGATGCCCGCCTCGATAGCATGTCGCGGAGCCCAGGCCCCGGCGGCGGGCGCGACTTCAACCTGTGCGGCATCCAGACGCAGGTCGGTGTTTGCCGGCGGCGTGATGACGAGAAATCCGCGATCCACGGGCAACGGCGGCGGGGTGAAGGTAAACTCGACCCTTCTCCATGTGCCATCGATGGCGAAGTCCTGGTGTGCGAGCAGGGTGTCGGAATTGCTCACCTTGCTTGCGATCTCGCCAACCCCGATGCGCACGGTGGCGGACCCTCCGGCGCTGCGGACCCAGGCGGAGACCGTGTGGGGGTGGCCCCAATACAGAGGAAACGGCCAACTAGTAAGCCGGTTACCCGAACCGCCATACCACGTGGTTGCGAGAACGCTGCTGCCATGGGGGGCATCGGCGGCGACGAGCGAATAAGAACGCGTGCCGGCATCCTGCCAGCCGTCGAGGCCGACCTCGAAGGATGCATTGCGCAGAAGATTTCCTCTCGGCGGCGCGGAGTCGCGATCACCCGCCGTAAGCGGACGGCAGGTGGCGTCGTCGATCCATAGTCGCCCCTCCACCGGAACCCGCACTCCGACCCGCGCGCTCGCCAAGGTGCGATCCGCGCGCCAACGCAACACGACCTTTCGCCACTCGGGCGTGGCGTGCGCGACAAGGCGCTCGATTACGTCGATGTCCTGCCAGTTGTCGTTGTCGGTGACCTCCAGCCTCAGCGTCAGCTCCGGGCGATCCGTGCACACCCAGACGGCGAACTCGTAGTCCAGCCCGAAGGTGATGCCGCCTGTGATGGCGGCGGAAACGAGCGCGGTTCCACCAAACTTCTCGCGATGCTCGACCCGCATCGCCGCCTCGCCGGTGCGACGCACCGCAGTGTCGCGCCTGAAGTCGAGAAGCGAAAAACCGCTGGTCGGTTGCCAGCGCCAACCCGGGGCAACCGCGGCGCCGTCCACCAGTCGATCAAGGGTGATACTGGCCGCCGGTGCGTAGATACCCTCCATGCCGCCGTTGCTTAGAAGTTCCTGAGCAAAAAGGGCCGGACCAAGGGCGACCGAGAGTGCTGCCGCAAATGGCGACCGAATATAGCGCAACGATTTGGCAAACATGGTAGGGAGCAGCTGGCGGTCGGCGGGGGGGGCCGGGTTCTGGTGAACGCCAGGATGTATCCATAACCATTGGCCGCGTTCCCGCCGGGGGAAATGCTCGACGGACGCCATTTGCTTTAACCGTTCAACTCGTCCTTCGGGCGGCGGTCGGGCCTCGAATATCCTACCCTACCCCGGCTCACTCCGCCGGGCGGTTACGAAGTGTCTCCCCGTCACGCCAAAAGGCCGGCGTGCCGGTGCGCACCGGCTGCTCCGGTAATCCGCGGTGGTTGTGATTGCACTCGGAGATAAGCAGCTCGACCGCGAAGCGCACCATGGTGGACCGGTCCTGCTCCATCCCGCTAAACGGCCACCAAGGATGGGTTGTATCGGTATGAACCAGTCCAATTTCCTCCGGCACACGGATGCCCGCACTACGTAACCACATCAGCACATTATGGTCGGGGGTGATCACCACGTCCGGCTTTTCCTTTTTCACCCATTCCAAAAACGCGCCCTCGTGCAACTCGTCGCAAAGGAGCAGGGCCGCCAAGCGCTTGTCGCCCTGGACGTGTCGGCGCAACGCCCACGCCGCCGCAAACTGGTCCCCGGTGACTTCGCGTATCCACCGGGGTAATACCAAGCCCACCCGCCGCGCCCCTCGTGCCAGCGTTTCGTCGAGCGCGGTCTGAATCACACCGTGGTGGTCGGTGGTCACGGTGTGAAACATTAAGGGGTGGCGGCGGCTGCCGATGCGCACCACGGAATATCGGCTCCAATCAAGGTTCAGTCGGGTCGTAAGTTCGCCCGTATCGTCCAGCAGCAATCCGGTGACTCGCCTTGCGTGCAAGATACGATCAAGGTCGCGATGCGCCGCTTCCACCTGGTCGAGCACGATTTCCTGGGTCTGGTAGCCGCAGCTACGTGCGTGCTCCGCCGCGAGTTCGTGAACCATCCGCGCGCCCGGATGCACGCGCGAGCGCTGCGCCTGCGCGTCGGGCGAGATGACCCCGAGGACGGCTTCGATGCTTTTGCGCCGCTTCGAACGCA
>JAIYBI010000453.1 GCA_027488595.1 Opitutaceae bacterium
CCGAGGATGGCGCCGGTGAGGAAGATGTTGGCCCGGCCGCTGAGCTCGGGGTGGAAGCCGGTGCCGACCTCGAGCAGGCTGGCGACGCGACCGCGCAGGACGGCTTCGCCGGAGGTGGGTTCGGTGATGCGGCTGAGAATCTTGAGCAAGGTGCTTTTGCCCGCGCCGTTGCGGCCGATGATGCCGATTACTTCGCCGGGTTGGACGGTGAAAGATACATCGCGCAGCGCCCAGAATTCACGTTCGGCGGCGGCGCTCGCAGTGGCGGCGTTCCAAGCAGGACTACGATCCCGCCAGCGATTAATCCAGCGCTGGGTTTCTTCACGCAAACTGGAGAAACCAATTTCGCCCAAGGCGTAGCGCTTGGAGAGACCCGAGACTTCGATGATGGGGCGGGACATGAATGGATGAGTGAGTGGCGCGGTTGGGAAACCGGGTGATTTGCGTGAAGGAGAAAAGCGAACTCAGGCGTAATCCACGAAATCCCTTGCGAGTCGCTGGTAATAGCCGACGCCAATAGTGAACACCACGACGCTCACCACGACCGAGAGCGCGTAGTGGGCGGGGTCGAAGCCGGCGGTGCCCAGCAGCACGGCGCGGAACGCCTCGATCACCGGGGCCACCGGGTTGATCGCCGCCAGCCAGCGCCATTTTGCAGGTATCTGCGAAAGCGGATAAATCACCGGCGTCACATACATGAGCAGATTGAGTAGGAAGGGCGCGACGTGCTGGAAATCCCGATACCTTGCCGTCACGGCCGAGAGCAGCAAACCGCCGCCAAGTGCCAGAATCGCGAGGTGAAGAAACAGAAAGGGAAGGGCCAGCGCCCACCACGTTGGACGGGCCGCCAGCGCCGGGGTGGAGACCAGAGCCACTGCGTAAACCAGTCCGAAGGTGAGCAGTTGCACGCCGACCGCGGCGAGGTTGGACAAAGCCGTCGCAAGTGGTGTCACCAGGCGGGGGAAATACACCTTGCTGAAGATCGCGTAGTTGCCCCGGAGGGTGTTGCTGGTGCCCGTGAGCGTCTGGTTAAAGTAGTTCCACCCCAGCAAGCCGCAGAGGTAAAACAGCGAGGGAGGCACGCCATCGGTGGGGACGCGGAGCACACGGCCGAAGACGAAGCCGAACACGACGGCGGTGACGATCGGCGTGACCACCGCCCAGGCTGGGCCGAGGATGGTCTGCTTGTATTTCGAGACGAAGTCGCGACGCACCAGCAGCACGATCAGGTCGCGGTAGGCGACGAGGCCGCGCCAGTCCAGCCACAGCCAGCCGGAGCGGGCGCGGATTCGCAGTTCTATCGGTTCGGGCTGGTTCATGGGTTCCGGGAAGTTCCGCGGTTCAACCAAGCACCTTGGCCACCAGGGGCAGGAGCAGGGCACTTTTTTTGCGCCAGCTTTCCAGCTTGTTGACGCGGGAGCGCAAAACCTCGGCCTCGGTGGAACTGAGACCCTGGCCTGCACTCACTTGCTGGCGGACCTTGCCGAGGCGGTCGCTGGCTTGCTCCAGGTGTGGGTTGATGCGGTCGCGCAGCAGACCGGCCACCAGGTTGCGCAGCTCGGTCTCGGGCTCGAAGTAGTCGCGCCGGTCACCGGGCACGTAGGCGGTGCGCACCGCGCCCAGGCTTCGCAAGGCGCGCAGGCCCTGGCTGACCGAGCCCTTGCTGAGGTTGAGTCGCTCCACGATCTCCTGGAAGGTCAGAGGCTGCGGCGCGGCGAAGATGACGCCGTAGATTTCGCCGATGGAGCGAGGCACGCCCAGCACGCCGGCCGCCGACACGAAGAGCTCGATGAACTGGGCCTGGATGGCGAGCTGGCTTTCCGAGGGCGCAAGGGCTTCGGGTGGGGATGCGTTTTCGGGCTTTAAACGGAGCTTGGGCATGACGTGGACGGGATAGTTGATTTAAGCTGTTTAGAAAAAAATGAACAAGCTTCGCCCCATCACGTCCGGGTGATGTGCAAGGGGGAGGAGTTCGAATGAGGGGACGTCCGCATTGGGGCGCCCCGGTCGGCGGGCCGCTTAACGGTGCCGATCGAGATGGTGCTTTGATAGCTCAAGGCGTGCCGGAATCAACGGGGAAATCCGTCGGCGAAGGACGGGCCGGTGGAGAGGGCGTGGGTTGAGGATCGAGAGGGGCAAGGCAAGTTCCGTGGATGCCGGAAAGCAAATTCGCGAACGGACTGCTCGTAAACCTGTTCTCGCACCGCGAGCGGAGTCGGGCAGCGTAGCGAAGTTTTAACCATGTCCCGTTCCGCCATTGCCACGCTGGATCCGCTGCGCCGCACCGAATGGGTGGTTGGCGGGCTCGTGTTCGCGACGGTGGCGAGCACCACCTGGGGTTTCGCCGGCAAGGCATCGTGGGCTCCTATGACTTTCACGGTGCTCGCGGCGTTGAGTGCTTTGAGCGCCCTCGTGTTGTCTCGACTGGAGGGCCGGCGCTTCAATGGCGTGGCGTTTCTTCCGTTTGGGTTTTTTGCGCTGATGGTCTCGGTCAGCCTGATGAATCCCTCCCATGAACCGTTGCCCGGCAAATCAATCGGCTGGAGCGAGCGAACGACATGGGTAACCTGGCTTCCGGCGACGGTGGATCGCGCGACGACGGTCTCGGAGACGTTACCGTGGCTTTCCGCGCTTTTGCTGGGAGCTGCGATTCGCCAGGCGGAGTTCGGGCGGCGAGCGACGCGACTGCTCTGGGCGGCCTTGCTGGCGCATGGTCTTTTGGTCGCGCTGGTGGGAGCGTATTTCTTCTTCGTGGATCGGGGGCATATCTTGGGTCTGGTTCGGGCCCGGCACGGCTATCACTTTGCCTCATTTGTTTATCGCAACCACTGGAGCGCTTATGTGCTGCTGCTGGTCGCGCTCGCGCTGGGTTTCGCTTTTTCCGCTTTGCGCCGGTGGCAGGGAGGAAGGGGACGCCTTGATGCCACGGTGGCGGGATTCGGGGTGGCGGCGCTGCTCGCGCTCACGCTCCCGATGCCGGGGTCACGGTCGGGTTTGCTCATCGTCTCGGGGATGTTGGGCTTCGCGGTGTTTCGTATCGGATGGGTGCTTTGGCGCGCGCGAACGGTGGAGCTCTCATCCCCGCTTGTCCGCCTGGTGCGAGTGGGCGGCGGATTGCTGTTGGCGGGACTGATCTTGGCTGGCGGGGTGATGCTCAATCGGGACACGTTCCGGCCCCATTGGGTGCGCACTCAAACGCAGATCAAGGGGCTGCTCTCCGGGGCGGAAGACCTACGCATGAGTTTGAGCCGTGATACGCTTCAGCTCGCGGCGGATCGTCCCGTGTGGGGCTGGGGCGTGGGCAGTTTCGGTTTGGTGTTTCCGGTTTATCAGGGCGATTACCTGCGCGCTCCCTCCGGTGAGATCACGACACAAGTCCTGCATGCCCATAACGACTGGGCGGAACTCGCCGCGGAGACGGGCGCGGTCGGTCTGCTGGCTTTGATCATGCCCGTCGCGTTTCTGGTGATTCGCGGTGCACGCGCGGACGGTGTGATGGGGTCGTGGGTGACCCTCGGGACCGGCGTGGTGATGGCCTATGCGCTCGTTGATTTTCCCATGCATTGCCCTGCGGTTCTGTTTTTGTGGACTACGCTGCTGTGCACCGCCTCGCCGGCGTCTAAACTCCCGCTGGACGAGAAAGGAAGGCCACTCCCTGCCATTTAACTCGCAACCGCCATGCGTTTTCGATTACGGATCGCGTTAGCTGGTTTACTCTAACGTTCGAATTTGGCTCATTTTATGCGAAACGATCCATGATTCATCGGTTAAAGAGCTGAATAATGATCTCACGTCGTAATTCCGGTTTGGTATATCTGCATCAGATGTTTATCGCATCCGAGTCGGCGCTGCTATGGGTTCTTTTGAGTCATTCTGGAATCAGGTTCAGCACCTTGCTCCCGTATTGGATTTACCCCGCGGCAATTTTCGTGGGTGTAATGTTGGTGGACCGTAACTCAATCCGGGCGGGCCTTGTGCGATCCAGTGATCCGTTGAATTTTTATGACTCCACGCGGATCGCGCTCCGTCAGGTCTTCTTCGCCTGCGCGGCCGTGTTTACGATTGTGGTGTTGTTCAAGGACCCTGGAATCAGCCGGTTTTTCCTGCTGGTGTTCTTTGGCGTGCTCGCGCCGCTTTTGGTGGTATTGAACCGGCATCAACCCCGCTGGATCCACTGGCGGTTCTTTTTCGATAAAAAGCCCGTGCCCACCCTCTTTGTCGGCGGGAGCGGTCGGTTTCCCAATTTTTCAAGCTGGATGGCCAATCAACGCCGCGTGGGTGTGGTCCCGGTCGGTCACCTCACCTACCGCGAGCAAGACTTGCCGGTTTCGGATCTGCCTCGGCTGGGGACCTTCAATGATCTGGACCGTGTGATGACAGAGAAGAATGTCAGCCAGGTTGTGATGCTCGATTTACCCGATACCACGGCCGATGCGGAAAAGCTTTTGGGCTGCTGTGTCACTCACGGCTCGCGTCTGCTCATTCACAATAACTTTGGCTACCGGCTCGCCTATGATCTCCGGGTCATCTCGGAGGACAACTACAGTTTCCTTACTCTTCACGACGAACCGCTGGAAGAGCCGCTTAACCGCGGTCTCAAGCGGGCGCTCGACATCGTAATCGCGTTTTTGGCGCTAGCCTTCATCTTTCCCCCTCTCGCGCTGGTCGTCGCGATCATGCACCGGCTCCAGTCGCCCGGACCTCTTTTTCATGCTCAAATGCGGACGGGTCATAATCAGTCTCGTTTCCTGATTCTTAAATTCCGCTCGATGCATGAAACGTCCGGGGATGTTAACAAACAGGCTGACAGGGATGATAATCGCGTCTTCGCATTCGGCCGGTTTCTGCGACGCTCAAGCCTCGATGAAATTCCTCAATTCATTAACGTGCTGCGTGGGGAGATGAGCACTGTCGGCCCCCTCCCCCACCTGCTCGCCCACAGTCGCGCTTTTTCACGCGATCTCGACGTTTACCCGCTTCGCTATTTCGTCAAACCGGGCATCACCGGCCTGGCCCAATGCAACGGATACCGCGGTTTGACCTCCACGCCTGACCTGCTTCGGAAGCGGGTGCAGCTTGATCTGGAATACATTCGAACGTGGACCCTGTGGTTGGATATGGTCATCATCCTGAAAACGGTCCGTCAGGTGGCCTTGCCTCCTTCGAGCGCGCATTAACTATTAGTAGTGCAGCTGCATGGCGAATCCACTTCGATTTCTTTAAACATAATGACCGACTCCACAATCTTCACTCAGTTCTCAAAGCCGAAATGGCCGCCGCTTCATTCGACCGTTTCGCAATCATTTACCGAGCTCTGGCATTTTGTTTTCTTTTTCACCCAACTCGCAGTAACTCAAAAATCATAATGAATAATAATCAAATCCGCCGTGCCAGTTGCGCCCTGACTGTGGGCGTTTTTTTCGTTCCTGCCGCATTTGGCTTCACCGAGCTGGCTCGTGGCAATCTGGTGGCCACCGCCAGTTTCAACGCTGCCTATGATACCAATATCTTCGCCAACAGCTCCGAGGTCGCTGATTTCACCGGGAGCTTTAATCCCGGTCTCTCCTACCTTCGGGACGTGGGCAGCATCAAATCCTCGGTCAAGGCCGGCGTGAAGGCGTTCACC
>JAIYBI010000243.1 GCA_027488595.1 Opitutaceae bacterium
CAGTGGCGGTCGGGACGGGGTGCTGCTGCCCTCCGATTTCAACGGGGACAACGTTCCCGACATGTTGTGGGCGGGATCCTACGAAAACCAAATCGCGACCATGGGTTCCAAGCGCCCCATCATCACGTATGGCCAGAGCGGTTCGACGCCTCTTATGTTGGTTCGCGCAATCCAAATCTTCACGCTGCCGGAGGAGGCGTGGTATCCCAATTATCCCCGAGCCATTGTGGGCGATCTGGATCACTCGGGCGTCCCACAGTTTCTGCTGTCCTCCGGCCTGAAAAATCTCGACGGAGGGCTGCCGGCGCAGCCCGGCACCCAGCTCATCTACCGGCGGTCGGGAGTTACCAATGGCGCGGCCACGTTCCAAACCTTCAACACTCTCAAGTTCCTCGACGACTCGAGCAGCAATGATGTGCATACTGCGTTCGCGTCGACCAGCTACGCCATGGCCGGGGGATTCCTGTCCAATAACGGATTCAAGGATCTCTACGTTTACAACTCCCCCGATAACTTCACTTCCCAAGCGACGGTCTATCGCAACGATGGTGAAGGCAGCTACACGCCGGTCGCCAGCTGGGCCGGCTTGGGGAATGCGTTTGATTCCCCCGTCCTTGATCCATCAACCCTGCGCGGCGGGGCCAACGCAGTCTGGGCGGATTTCAACGGCGATGGCTTTGACGACCTGCTGACCGTCGAAAACTCGCTGAAGTCCTCCCGGATGCGCATCCTTCTCAATGACGGAACGGGCAACTTCACCAACAGCAACTGGGTGCTGCCGCCGAACTACTTCAAGGCCAGCATCGCCGTGGCTGACATCTTCAATCAGGGCCGCAACGACATCGTGCTTACCGGCGGCGGCAGTGGCTTCGATAATGCGGTCGTCTTCCCCCCGCTGGTGCTGCGCAACGACGGTAATGGCGTCTTCACCCCGATTGACTACAAGTTTCCGGCCATCCTGAACCCGGGCGGCGATGGCGGCGTGGTGCTGGGCGACTACGACAAGGACGGTCGCCTCGATATCGCGATGGCGGGCACCCCGAATAATCTCAACGCCTATCCGACCGTTCAGGATTACTCCCCGGCGGTCTATCGCAACACCCTGAACATCCCGGCCAATACGCCGCCCACCGCGCCGACGGGCCTCGGCAGCACGGTCAGCGCCGGCCGCGTGGACCTGCGCTGGGGCGACGCCACGGATGCCATCACCCCGGTCATCAGCCTGACCTACAACATCCGCATCGGCACCACGTCGCAGGGCACGGACATCGTTTCGCCCCTGTCCAACGTCACCACCGGCTGGCGTAAAGTGGCCGAACGCGGCAACGTCGGCCACTGCCTCGGCACCTGGTGGAAGCTGCCGCCCGGCACCTATTACTGGAGCGTGCAGGCCGTTGACGGCGGCCTCGTCGGCGGCCCGTGGGCCCCCGAACAAAGCTTCACCATCACCAGCAACGACAAGCCGGTGGTGGGCTTCAACGGCAGCAATTTGACGAGTATCGTCTGGCCAGCCCGATTCGAAGGGTGGACCGGTCAGCAAAGCAGCGACCTGCAAACTTGGACGACCAGCAACGCTACCACCCTCGGAAGCGTAAACGGCAAATGGCTCATGACCTTCCCTGCCACGAGCAGTCCCACGCAATTCTACCGGCTGCAAAAGTAGAAGGGAAAGCGGTTCGTATCGCGGAGGTCGTGAGCCGGGCCATATCGAAAACAATTGGGGCCGATCGCAAGGGGTCAGCCGCGTCCAGTCCCCTTTCGCGTTCCAAGGCGAGGGGCAAAGGGGGCGGGGGGCGGTCACCGTTCGGCGACGCGGAGGCGGAGGAAGCGGCGCGGCGACTCGGGTGAAAGCGGGACGGGATCGACGACCGTGGTTTCGGTGGCGAGGGGGCCGGAGTTGGTGGCCAGGGGCGTCCAGGTGAGGAGGTCGGAGGTGGACTCGACGGTGTAGTCGAGGTCGGGGCGGTGGCGGGTGTAGGTGAGCTGAAGGCGCTGGGTGACGTTATCCAGGGCATAGGCAGGAGTGCTTGGGTCACCGCCGGACAGCGGCTCACCGCCGAGGGCATATTCGAGGAGGTTGGGCACGCCGTCGGCGTCGGGGTCGGCAAGAGCCTGGGCCTCGGGCAGGTTGGCGGACGCGCCGAAACGGGCGGCGCGCCACTGGTGGAACGGCGAATCTGCGATGGTCACGGTGGCGGCGAGGGTGGGCGCGGAGGCGGGGAACGTGGCGGGGCCGTCCAGGCCGCTCAGGACGACGGTGAATTGCTCCGCGCCCTCGACCGCGGCGTCGCCGAGGAGGGGCACGATGATGGTTTTGGAAACAGGATCGCCCGGCGCCCACACGAGGGAACCGGAGGTGGCGGTGAAGTCGGAACCGGCGGTCGCGGTGCCGTTGGCGGTGGTGAACTGCAGGGTGAGCGGCAGGGCGGTGTTGTTGCCGGTGCGAGTGACGGTGAGCACGGCGCTCGCGTCGCGCTCGCCGACATTGAGCGCGGCGACACTGAAGGCGACGCCGCCGAGGGCGATGTTGGCGTTGTCGCCGAGGTAGGGGGCGGCGACGGGTGAGGCGGCGAGGGCGACGGGCGGATTGGCGGTTTGATTGGTCGCGGGGTTATAGCTGGTGGCCATGGCCTGAAGGACGGCTTCGGTGAGGGCGGGGTCGGGGCGCTGGATGCGCAGATAGTCCACATCGAGGATGAGATCGGGCGCGCCCGGGATGGTGATGTAGTTGGCGTTGAACTGGGTCTGGGGGCCGCCGGCCTCGTAGCCGGCGATGCTGTTGAAATCGGTGTAGGCGGTGACGCCGACTTGGAGCGTGGGGCCGAACTGCGGGAAGGCGTGGTCGGGATTGGGGTAGCGATTTTCGACCACCCAGGGGCCGGCGGCGCTGTGGCGGCGAAGGCAGACGACGGTGTTGCCCACGCGGACCATTTGGAGCCAGGCCTCGCGGGAGCCGCCGACGCCGTTGGACGAAAAGTAGAGCTCGGAGCGGCTGCGGCGGGTGGTCTTGATCTCGAACTGGCGGGTGCCGGAGTTGCCGGCGGTGCCTAGGGAGAGGAAGAGGTAGTTTTCTCCCTTGCCGACGAGTTCGGAGGTGTTGGCCCAGTTTTCGTCGCCGGGGGTCCAGTCGCTGCCGAAGTTTTGGGGCGGCCAGACCGGGGCGGTGGTGTAGGGGACGGGAGCGGCGTGGGTGATGGCGCGCGGCTCGCGCAGGAGAATGCCGCCGAGGGAGTAGAGCCGGACGGATGGAGCGAGCGGGCCGGCGGGGTTTTGGCGGCTATAGACCAAGACGCGAGCGGTGACGACGAAGTCGCCGGTGACGTTTTTGGAGAAGTGCGTGCCGCGCAGGTGCTCATACCAACCGGTGGTGGTGGGCACGACGCGGAAGTGGCCGGGCGAGGTGGTATTGATGTCGGCCGACTCGATGTGGCTCGATCCCCAGCCCTCGAGCGCGCCGTGTTCCTGGTAGCGCGAGAAGGTGGCGGCGTTGTCGAACTCGTCGCCGAGCGGTTGCAGGGTGTCGGCGGCGGAGAAGGGGGAGAGCGAGGCGAGCGA
>JAIYBI010000045.1 GCA_027488595.1 Opitutaceae bacterium
GCTTGCATGCACTGCGAACTCGCGCCGTGCGAGACCGTGTGCCCCGTCAACGCCACCGTGCACGATCAGGAAGGCCTCAACACGATGGCTTACAATCGCTGCATCGGCACCCGTTATTGCGCGAACAACTGTCCATATAAGGTTCGTCGTTTCAATTTCTTCGACTACAACAAGCGTTCGCTCGACGAGCTCTACATGGGGCCGCTCGGCAAGTCCGGCATGCCCGAACTGGTCAAGATGGTGAAGAACCCCGATGTGACCGTGCGTATGCGCGGCGTGATGGAGAAGTGCACCTACTGTGTGCAGCGCATCCAGCAGGCCAAGATGAAGCAGAAGGTTGCCGCCGGCGCTTCCGCCAACGTCGAGATTCCCGATGGATCCTTTAAGGTCGCTTGCCAACAAGTCTGCCCGGTCGAAGCCATCGAGTTCGGCAACATCAAGGATGTGAACAGCCGCGTCTCGCAGGCCAAGGCCCGCGAGCAGGATTACCAGCTCCTTGGTTACCTGAACATCCGCCCCCGGACCACCTTCCTCGGCAAGCTCCGCAACCCGAATCCGGCCATGCCCGATTACGCCAAGTTGCCGCTCAGCCGCCAGGAATACGAAAAGAAGAATCATCCCGCCGGCATGGAGCACGGTGGCGGCCACGAGGCCGGTCACGGCGCTCCGCATGGCGAAGGTCACGCTCCTTCGGCTCCCGCACACGAGACTCACGGCGAGGCGAAACCTCACGCCTTCCTCGGTAAAAACTTCTTCGGAGGTAACTCCTAATGGCTCATTCCGCACACACTGAACACGCCGCCCCGGCCATCCTTGCCGAGGTCAATCCGACGCCCCTGCCGCGCGCAATTCTCGTTGAGAACAATCGCAGCTTCAACTGGGTCACCGAGAAGATCTGCGGTATCATTGAGGGCCCCACACCGCGCTGGTGGTGGATCTCTTTCGCCGTCTCCTGCTTTATCGCCAGCTTCACGGTCTTCGGAATCGTCTACCTCGTCTCCACGGGCGTCGGCGTCTGGGGTCACGCGAATCCGGTGAATTGGGCATGGGACATTGTGAACTTCGTGTTCTGGATCGGTATCGGCCACGCCGGCACTCTGATCTCCGCGATCTTGTGTTTGCTCCGCCAGAAGTGGCGCACTTCCATCAATCGCGCCGCCGAGGCCATGACGATTTTCGCCGTGGTTTGCGCCGGTATCTTCCCGGTTTTCCACGTTGGTCGCGTCTGGTTCGCGGTATGGCCCGGCTACCTTTTCCCGGTGCCCAACGCCAATGCCATCTGGCCGAACTTCCGCTCGCCGCTGGAGTGGGACGTGTTCGCCGTCTCGACCTACGGAACCGTCTCCGTGCTCTTCTGGTATATCGGCCTCATCCCCGACCTTGCCGTGCTGCGCGACCGTTTCTTCAAGACCGGCAACAAGGTAAAGTCCGCCCTCTACGGCTTCTTCGCCATGGGCTGGCGCGGCAGCAATCGCCACTGGAGCAACTACGAGATGGCCTACCTCATCCTAGCCGGTATCTCGACGCCCCTCGTGTTGTCCGTGCACACCATCGTGTCGTTCGACTTCGCGGTTTCGCTCATCCCCGGCTGGCACACCACGATCTTCCCTCCCTACTTCGTGGCGGGCGCGATTTTCTCGGGTTTCGGCATGGTGCTCACGCTTATGCTCCCGCTGCGCGCCATCTTCCGTTTGGAGGATCTCATCACGCAGTATCACATAGACTGTATGTGTAAGATCATTTTGGCCACCGGCACCATCGTCGGCTACGCCTACGGTATCGAGTTCTTCATCGCCTGGTATGGCTCGAACCCCTACGAGGGCTTCGCCTTCATCAATCGCGCTTTCGGTCACTACGCCTGGGCTTACTGGATCATGATTACGTGTAACGTCATCACGCCCCAGTTCTTCTGGTTTAAGAAGGTCCGCGAAAACATCGTCCTTGTCTGGATCCTCTCGATCTTCGTCAACGTGGGCATGTGGTTTGAGCGTTTCGTGATCATCGTCACCTCGCTGGCGCGTGACTTCCTGCCCAGCTCGTGGGGTTACTACAGCCCTTCGGCTGTCGAGATATTCACGTTCTTTGGAACCTTCGGTGTCTTCGGCGTGTTGTTCCTCCTCTTCATTCGCTTCCTCCCCATCATGCCGATGGCCGAGATCAAAGCAGTCATGCCCCAGGCCGATCCTCATGCCGGCCACGGCGACTCCAAGCACTAAGCCACCCTTTAAACAACCACACCCATGGCTGACTCCATTTACGGCTTGATGGCCCGCTTCGACTCCGCATCGGAAATTTTCCACGCGGCCGAGAAAGTGCGCGACGCCGGTTTTAAAAACTGGGACTGCATCACCCCTTTCCCCATCCACGGTCTGGACGGGGCGATGGGCGTTCGTCGTTCGCACGTTCCCAAGTTCTCCCTCATCGGCGGGCTCACCGGCTTCACCACCGGTATGTCCATGATCTGGTTTACCGGCGCGTTTGACTACCCGCTGATTGTCGGCGGCAAGCCTTACTTCAGCCCGCTCTTCGCGTTTCCAATCGCATACGAGCTCACCATCCTTTTCACCGCCTTCGCGACCATCGCCGGCATGTTCATCCTCAACTGGCTTCCTCAGCACTATCACCCTGTGCTGAAATCAGACCAAATCACCCGCGGCTTGGACGACACCTTCTACGTCGTCATCGAGGCTCGCGATCCCAAGTTCGACCTCGCCCGCGCCAAGGCACTCCTCACCCAGGCTGGCGCCAAGGAAATCTCCGAGCTGGAGGCCTAAGACCATGCGCTACGCCTATCTCGTTCTCTTCTTTGTCCTCGTCACCGCTGTTTCGGTGTTGGGCTTCCGTGGTTCACTGACCACCCGCCCTCCGCTTGAGATTTTCCCGGACATGGACCATCAGGCCAAATACAAGCCTCAGGCCGAGTCCGCCTTCTTCGCGGATAAACGGACCGACCGGCCCACTCCGGCCGGTGCCGTGGCCTTCGGACGCACAGCCATCCAGGCGGACGGCAAGTTCCTCGCCGCCGACGATCATCTGTATCGCGGCACCCAGCCAGACGGCACCTTCGCCCGCGGTTTCCCGTCCTCAATCACCGTGGACGGCAAACTTCTCGAACGCGGCCAGCTCAAATACACCATCTACTGCGCGGTCTGCCACGGAGCAACCGGCGACGGCAACGGCATCACCAAGCAATACGGCATGGGGGCCACACCGACTTACCACGATGAGCGTCTCCGGAAGATTCCCGAGGGCGACCTTTACCACACCATCACCGCCGGCAAAAACAACATGTTGTCCTACGCCGACAAACTCGAGCCCGCCGATCGCTGGGCCGTCGTCGCCTACGTGCGCGCTCTCCAGCGTGCGCAGACCGGCACCGTCGCCGACGTTCCCTCCTCCCACAAACCCGAGCTTGGTCTGAAATGAGCACCCACGCCGCCACTATCTCCCCCTCCGCCGTCAGCGCCTCCGCGCCCGCTTCTTCGTTGAGCGGAGCCGCCACCAAAGCGCTGACCCTCGGCGTTATCGGCCTCGTCGCCACCGCCGCCGGCCTCGCCGTGTCGGGCGGCAAGGCCGTCGCCTTCTCCTACCTCACGGGTATCGTCTTCTGGACTGGCATTGCCCTGGGGGCCCTGTTCCTCGTGATGATCCACCACGTCTTCGACGCCGGTTGGTCCACGGTGTTGCGCCGCCAATTCGAGAACTGGCTCGCCTGCCTTCCTTGGCTCGCCCTTCTCTTTGTGCCTCTGATCGCCTCCGCGTTTATCGCCCCCGGCTTGATCTGGAAATGGACCAACCCCTCCTACGACCTCGCCCAGGTCGGCGGACACGGCACGGTCGCCCAAGACGTTCTCTGGGTGAAAAAATCCGGACTGCTCAGCACGACCTCGCTGGTGATCGCCAGCATCGTTGGCTTCGCCGGCTGGAGCCTCCTCGCCAACCGTTTCCGCGCCCACTCCTTCGCCCAAGATACCGACGGCAACATTTCCCACACCCACGCCAACCGGTTCTGGACTGCGGTCGGCCTGCCGTTCACCGCACTTTCGATGACGCTCTGTATCATCCTTTGGGTGAAGGCTCTCGATTACCACTGGTATTCTACCATGTATGGCGTGTGGTTCTTCGCCGGCTGCGTGCGCGGCGCGCTCTCCGTGGGTATGATCATCACCGTCTGGCTCTGGAATCGCGGCGACTACAAGGGCATCCTGAACAACAACCACATGCACTCGCATGGCATGCTGATGTTCGCCTTCACCGTGTTCTGGGCCTACATCACGTTCTCCCAGTATTTCCTGATCTACATGGCGAACATCCCGGAGGAAACCTTCTGGTATAGCCTCCGCGAGATCAACACCGACGGTCACTTCAACACCTGGGGCTACGTCGGGTTCTTCCTCCTTTTTGGCCACTTTGTCGCTCCCTTCCTGACCCTCATCCACTACCCCGTGAAGCTTTCGAAGATCTGGATGCCGCGTATCGCCGCCTTCATCGCCTTCGTCTTCCTCGTGGACGTCACCTACAACGTGATGCCCTCGCTGAAGAAAATCACCGGCGATGCCTATCCCTTCACCAGCCTCAACCTGCTCTGGATCGCCACCTCCGTGGTCGGCGTTGGCGGTGTGTGCGTGTGGGCTTATTTGAACAGTTTCTCCAAGACCAAACTCATCCCGATCCGCGACCCGCGCATCGGTGAATCTCTCACCCACCATGAGTGACGCCCATCCCCCCGCTGGTGTTTCCAGCTTCACCGCCACCTTGCTCGCCGTCATCGGCGGCTTCGCGATCTTTTTATTGATCCTGTTGGTCGCCTATTTGCCGAAGAAGCCCGAACCTCTCGCTGATGGTGCGAGGACTCCCGCGCAACGCAAAGTCGCGCTGGCCGAGCTTCATGCCAAAGAGCTTAACGCCACGACCACTTACGGTTGGGTTGACCAAGCCAAGGGGCAGGTTCGCCTGCCTATTGCTGACGCCGTTCAGCTCACCATCGTCGAGCTCAACGCCGCCGCCAAGCCCTGATAGGTGACGAATGTCTGACTGGTTCTTCTATCTAATCGCATTTCCCATCGCCGCGCTTTTTGTCGCCAGCGCGATCTACGGTTTGCAGTGGGCATCCAAGACTGGGCAGCTCCGTGATTTGGAGGATGGGGCCAAAGTCATTTTCGACGAGGAAGAGCCGGTCGGCCGCCCCACGGACCAAACGCTTAATCAACCCAAAGCCAAAGCAGTCGCTCCCATCAAGCGATAGGCTTTCCTCTATTCCAATCTCATGGCTTCCGCTTCCCAACTAGCGTCCTCGCTCAACCCATCCGCTTCGTCCGAACTGGCGAAGCGTGCGGAGCTCAGCGAGATTGATGCCTCAACCAAGCTGCCGGCGCTTTTCTTTTTCGGCTCCGCCATCCTCTGGCTGCTGGCCGGCACCGTGTTTGCCTTGATCGCCTCGTTCAAGATGCACACGCCGACCTTCCTCGGCGATTACGAATGGCTCACCTTTGGCCGGGTTCGCACCGCGCATTTGAACGCCGTCATCTACGGCTGGTCGGTCAACGCCTCCTTTGGCGTTGCCTTCTGGCTCATGGCCCGCCTCTCCCGCGCGGAGCTGCGCCACTCCGGCATGTTGCTCATCGCCGCCGCATTTTGGAACATAGGCGTCACCCTCGGCATTTACGGCATCCTCGCCGGCGACTCGACGTCCATCGAGTGGCTCGAGTTCCCGTCCTACGCGACGCCGCTCCTGTTCATCGCCTACGCCTTGGTCGGTGCTTGGACGGTCATCACTTTCCGCTTCGGTCGATCAAAACACATCTACGTTTCGCAGTGGTATATCCTCGCCGCGCTCTTTTGGTTTCCGTGGCTCTACTCGGTCGCGCAGATCATGCTCATCTTTTCGCCCGCGCGCGGAACGGTGCAGTCGCTCGTCAACTGGTGGTTCGCTCACAACGTGCTCGGCCTCTGGTTCACGCCCATCGGCCTTGCCGCCGTCTATTACTTTCTGCCCAAGGTCCTCGGTAAGCCGATTCACAGCTACTACCTCTCGGTCCTCGGGTTTTGGTCGCTCGCCATTTTCTACAACTGGGCCGGCGTGCATCACCTGATTGGCGGTCCCGTCCCGGTCTGGGTGCAGACGGCTGGTATCACGGCGTCTTTCATGATGGTGATTCCCGTGATCGTTACGGCCGTGAATCATCACCTCACCATGGTTGGTAACTCCTCGGCTTTGAAGTATAGCCCGACCCTGCGTTTCACCGTCTTCGGCGCGGTCGCTTACACCTTTACCTCGCTGCAAGGCTCCTCGATGTCCATTCGCAGTTGGTCGGAGATCACCCACTTTACCCACTACACCATCGGCCACTCGCACGCCGGTATGTATGCCTTCTTCACCATGGTGATGTTTGGCTCCATTTACTACATTCTGCCCCGTATTCTGCTGAAGGAGTGGCCCTCGGCCAAACTCATCAGTCTGCACTTTTGGGCAACCGCCCTCGGCGTGATCTTCTACGTGCTGGTGCTCTCCATCGGCGGAGTGAAACAAGGCGTGGCGATGAACAGCCTGCCCATCGGGGCTGACGGCACCCCCGGGGCGCCGGTTGCCTTCCTCGATATCGTCAAGAACAGCATCCCATGGCTCAAGATGCGCAGCTACTCCGGCATTCTCATCACGATCGGACACATGGCCTTCGCCATTAACTTTGTGTGGATGCTGTTAAAAGCCCGGCCGGCCGGTGCCACCGCACCCACGCTCTTCCGCAACGGGCCTGAACTGGAGGTTACTCGATGAATCGCGCTCCGCTCATCTTCCTCGGCATTTTCTTCGCCATCGCCTTCTCCTGGACGGGGATCATCCTGACCAATCAGATCAGCTACGGCAGCCTTACGCGCTACGTGAACCCCGACGACGGCAAGGCCTACCCGCAGGCCATCCCCGGCGACGCCGCTCGTGGCAAGCTGGTTTACCAAGATCTTGGCTGCGTCTATTGCCACACCCAGCAGGTTCGCCAGCCGGGCTTCGGCATTGATATTGAGCGCGGCTGGGGCGAGCGCGGCAGTGTCGCCCGCGACTACGTCGGCGAGCAGCGGGTTTTTGTCGGCACCATGCGCACCGGCCCGGATCTCCGTAACGTCGGCGCCCGTTTCGCCGGCCAAGGTGGCCGTGAATGGCACATCAAGCACTTCTACGACTCCACCATTACCTCGGTCGGCTCGATCATGCCTCCGCATCGGTTCCTCTACGAAACGCGCAAGATCGTCGGCGAACCCTCGCCGAAAGCCGTGCAATCCCTCCTGCCCGAGAAATATCAGCCCGCGCCCGGCTATGAGATCGTTCTGAAGCAGCGCGGCGAAGACCTCATCGCTTACATGCTCTCACTGAAAGACCCCGAGCTCTATCCCGAAGAGGCCGCCCGTGTTTACGTTCCCAAAGCCGCACCGGTGAAGAAGGAGGAGGCC
>JAIYBI010000492.1 GCA_027488595.1 Opitutaceae bacterium
CATGGCGGCGGCCGCGATCGGCGTCGGGATCAACAAAAACGGGATACGCCTCCCGAAGCGCCCGCGATGATTGTCGGATTTCACACTGATGATCGGCCCCAGCAACATGCCCAGCGCGGCGGGCAGCGAGGTCACCATCAAGCCGATGACCAGATCGCTCGCCTTGAACTGCTTGAACAGCATCTGCGACATCGGCTGGATCGCCCGCTCTTTCATATTCCACGCAAAATCCCCCCACAGCAGCCAGCAGAACAAAACCACCAGGCCGGCGGCACTGTAAGTCAGCGTGCCCGCCTTCCATGATTTGGAGCCGTCCGCGTTAATGACAACGGAGGAATCGACTTGTGATGTTGCTGGTCCGGCTGGGTAGGAAGCCATTGGGGAACGGTGTTTATAAAAAGCTGAGTATTTTCCAAGGGTCGCGCGAGCGCGGCAGCGTTCGGATTTATTCTTACAGTTAAATTAGCGCTCTTACTGTTCGATTTGCGCAGGCTGCGCTCAACCGGCGCGCAAGACATTGTGAAATCACCCCCTGATGCGGCGACACCGGTCGCTGCAGTTGCCATGACCATTTTACGTTACCTCATCGCCTCGCTCTGCCTGCTGCTGTCAACCGCTTGCGCTTTCGCCCACGACCGGTTCGAGGGCACCATCGACCTTCACTCCTCCGTTGAATGCCTGGAGGTCACTGTCATTGTTCCCGCAGCCACGGTCTCGGTGATTCTAAAATCAACCGACAACAGTCTCGTTACCAAGGACACACTGCCCACCCATCGCCCCGCACTCCTCGCCAGCGCCGGCACCGTGTCCTGTTTGCACGACAGCGCGAACAAAGCCATCCAGCCATCCCGCATCGAGCTCTCGCTTGGCGATAACGGCGAACTGTGCTACCTTTTTGAATACCCCGCCGCGACTCAACCGGCCTCCCTCTCGGTTGCCCTGCTGCAAATCCTGCCCAACCAGCATTTCTTCGTCGTATCTGATTACCGGTCCAAGCCGGCCCGGCGAGCCGTTCTGATCCAGGGCAAAGCGGCCCTCGACCTCGATGGCGCCGCCAATTCCAAAGCCCCATGATTCCGGCCCCCATGCGTCTGTGCTTCCTTTTCCTCTTTGCCGCCTTGCTCGGCGCTCCAGCCGCATTCGCGCAGCGCCAGATGGAGAACCTCGGCCGCGGCGTCGTAGCCCTGCGCACCTCGAGCACGCAGGTTTACGTCGGCTGGCGCCTGCTCGGGAGCGACTCGTCCGCCGTCGGCTTTAATCTCTATCGCTCCATCAACGGCGCCGCCGCCACCAAACTCAACGGCGCCACCCCGATCACTTCCTCGACCAACTACACCGACACCCCCGGCTCCACCGCCCTCGCCAGCCCCGTCTCCTACTACGTCGTGCCCGTCCTCAACGGCGTCGAACAAAGCCCCGCCGCCCCCTACACCCTCGCCGCCAACTCCGACGCCAATCAACGCTTCATCACCCTGCCTTTCGCCACCGCCACCCCCAACCCGGCATCCACCTCCAACTACACGGTCAAGTTCTGCTGGGTCGGTGATTTCGACGGCGATGGCGAATACGATTTCCTCGTTGACCGCGTTTCCACCGGCGCCACCGCCGAGCGCCAATACCTCGAAGCCTACAAGCGCGACGGCACCTTCCTTTGGCGCATGGACATGGGCCTGAACTCGGTCAACCAATACGCCTACGAACCAGGATCCTCCGCCATTTCTGTCGGCGACACCGATAACGTCACCGTCTACGACCTCGACGGCGACGGTCGCGCCGAGGTCGCCGTCCGCACCGCCAACGGCGTCACCGTCACCAACGCCGCCGGGCAGGTCGTCACCACCATTACCGCCGCGAGCGACACTACCCAGTTCGTCTCCATCATCGACGGCGTGTCCGGCGCCGAACTCGCCCGCACTACCCTTCCCAACCCCTGGGCGCAACACGGCACCCTCACCAGCAAGTGCGCCATCGGCTATTTCGACGGCCAGCGTCCCAGCGTTCTCTTTTACGGCTACAACCGCGCCACCACCGGCGAATTCTACCGCGTGTTCTCCACCTTCGACTTCAGGAATGGACAGCTCTCCCTGCGCTGGTCCACCCCCCAGACTTTCGCGGGCTCCGAGGGCCATCAGATCCGCATCGCCGACGTGGACAACGACGGCAAAGACGAGGTCTGCGAAATCGGCCACGTGATAGACGACAACGGCACACAACTCTTCAACATCGCCGAAATCACCCACGGCGATCGCTTCCACATCGCGGACATAGACCCGGATCGCCCGGGCCTCGAAAACTTCATCATCCAGCAGAACAACCCCTCATTCCTCGCCACCGCCTTTTACGAGGCGGACTCCGGAAAACTGATTAAAAAATGGTATGCCACCGATGTAGTGGACGTGGGCCGCGGCTTGGCCATCGACATCAACTCCACCCACAAGGGCTACGAGATGTATTCCACCCAGGCCGGCATCTTCAACTCCAAGGGCACCCAGATCTACACCAACAACGTCTGGGCTCCGGAGGGCCTCTGGTGGGATTCCGATCTGCTCCGCGAGTTCATCGACGGCGCCGGCAGCGGCGCCCTCAACCCGGTCATTAACAAATTCAACCAGTCCACCGGCGTCACCGACCGCGTCTGGACCATGTATAGCGACTTCGGCGCCTACAGCATCACCCAGGCCTACGGCGGCCGCCCCGC
>JAIYBI010000222.1 GCA_027488595.1 Opitutaceae bacterium
ACACCCTCGGTGCCGATGGCGTTAAAACCTCCATCTACGACGCCTCGATGGCCTACCAGAAAGCGGGCGTGCCCCTCATCATCCTTGCCGGTCAGGAATACGGCACCGGCTCCTCCCGCGACTGGGCCGCCAAGGGCACCAATCTCCTCGGCGTCAAAGTCGTCGTCGCCCAATCCTTCGAGCGCATCCACCGCTCAAACCTCGTCGGCATGGGCGTGCTCCCGCTCCAGTTCAAGGAAGGCGTCACCGCCCAGACCCTGAAGCTCGACGGCAGCGAGACCTACGATGTCGTCGGCCTCGACGCCTCGATCAAGCCGCAGCAGGACCTCGTGCTGAAGATCACGCGCAAGAACGGCACGGTTGAAAACGTGTCCGTGCGCTGCCGCATTGATACGCCGATCGAGATAGATTATTACCAGCACGGCGGGATTTTACCCTACGTCTTGCGCCAGATCGTCGCGCAAAATTGAGCGCATTCTGATTTGCGAAAGTGAGACTCGGACCTTGGCTTTAGTGAGTCTTGGTCCGAGAGTCTTTTTTCTCTTCGTTTTATTTGCCCGTCTGCTTCCGCCATGCCTGAGGTCGCCAATCCCACCTTTCTTATCAACGCCGATAGCGATCCCGTTATCATTCGTATTGAAGGAAGGGCTTCGTTTCAGAACAGCTCCACTTTGCAGGATTTCATGGGCGAGATGCTTCGCCAGGGAAAGGCCCGCTATGTGATAGATTTCGCCCATTGCTCGAGCATGGACAGCACCTTTCTCGGTGTTTTGGCCGGCGTCGCCCTTGAGCTGCGTAAACTCAAGCCCGCCGGGAGCCTGGTCTGTTGCCGGGTGGCTCCGCGCAACTTGGAGCTCATCCGCAATCTTGGGCTGCACCGTCTTGTTACTTTGGATACAAGCGAGGACTGTGCCTGCACCACGGATCTGAGCCAGCCGGTCAAAGCCCTCGCCGCCGGCGACAAGCTCGACGAACTCGCCAACGCCCGCCTCGTGCTGGCCGCCCACGAAAATCTCGTGAGCGCCGACGCGCAAAATCTGGCCAAGTTTCAGGACGTGCTCAGCTTCCTCAAAGGCCGCATCGAGCAGGGTTGAGCGGACTCGATGGTTGGTCGGGTTCTCCTCCGGCCGTCGGCTGGAGTTCTTCGTCCCGTCACGATATAACCCATCTCTCATCGAACCTGAACCCCGATCAGGTCCGGCGCTTTTTTGGTTTTATGGACTGGTCACGCGCAGTCGCAGGAAAAGTTGGCTGTTTGTGCCGAGCGGCACGCTGAAGGTGTGCTGGGGCGGGGTGCCGGTGTCGGGGACGGCCTGCCAGCTTCCCGCTTCCAAGGTCGTGCTCCACTCCGCGCCGTAAGTCACGCCGCTGGCGCCGGGGGGCTCGGTGAAGCTGGTGGTGAGGTTGCCTCCGCTCAGTTGCGCTTGCGGCAGATTGCCGGCCTTGGTTGTGGCGGGATTTTGATTCGGGCCAAAGAATGCAAAGACCCCCAGATTCGGGACGCCCGTGTTGAAGGGGTCGGCCGTGTCCGCGGCATTGCCGGTGTTGCTCGTGGTGCCATACCAAGTCTGCCGGAAGTCTGCGGTGGTGGCGATGACGTTAATGAGTCGGATCGCGTTGATATATGTGTCCGCGACGAAGACATTGCCCGCCGCATTGACCGCGACGCCCGTGGGGTTGGAAAACTCTGCCGCCGCGCCCGGGCCATTCGCGTAGTCACCGGAGCCAATACGAAAGCCGGAACCGGCGAATGTGCTGACGATGCCGGCGGCGGTTATCTTGCGGATACGTTTGTTGCTTGAATCGGCGACGAAGACAATGCCCGCCGCGTCGACCGCCAAGCCCCAGGGGTAGTTAAACTGTGCCGCCGCGCCCGCGCCTTCCGCAAAACCAGGGGAGCCGGAACCGGCGAATGTGCTGACGATGCCGGCGGCGGTGATCTTGCGAATACGACAGTTGACGTGATCGGCGACGAAGACATTTCCTTCCGCATCAACTGCCACGCCCCTGGGGGCGTTAAACTGCGCCGCCGCTCCCTGGCCGTCCGAAAAGCCATAGTTGTCGGAACCCGCCAAGGTGCTGACGAGGCCGGCAGCGGTGATCTTGCGGATACGATTGTTGGATGAATCGGCAACGAAGACATTGCCCGCCGCATCGACGGCCGCGCCCGTGGGGTAGCTAAACTGTGCCGCCGTGCCCGTGCCGTCCGCAAAACCAGCGACGCCGGAACCGGCGAGGGTGCTGACGAGGCCATCGGTGGTGATCTTGCGGATACGATTGTTGGATGGATCGGCGACGAAGACATTGCCTGCCGCATCGACAGCCACACCCGTGGGGCCGTTAAACTGTGCTGTCGCGCCCGCGCCATCCGCGAAGCCGGGCGAGCCGGAACCGGCCAAGGTGCTGACGACGCCGGCGGAGGTGATCTTACCGATACGATGGTTGTAGCGATCGGCGACGAAGACATTGCCGGCCGCATCGACCGCAACGGCCGATGGGGAGGTAAACTGTGC
>JAIYBI010000457.1 GCA_027488595.1 Opitutaceae bacterium
CGAAGGTGGATTGGCCGGTGTCTCGACGGCACGTGGTTGGGTCAAACTGCTCTCGGCAAACTTCGTGGACGTCTATTATGTAGACAACTTCAACATCCCTGCGTCACCGGGTGGTTCGGGCTCCGCTCAAATTGTGTTCGATGGAACGCAAGAGGGTCTGCAACTGCAATACGGGTTCACGGTCGTTTCCCAAAACTACTCACCGACCGCAATCGCCCTCGATAACATCGTCGTCGCCCGGGTCGCACCCATTCCGGAACCCGCCAGCTTCAGTTTAATTGGCGCATGCTTCGCCGGTGCGTTCGTGATGCTCCGTCGTCGGCGCAACCAATCCTGATCAACGAAACGTTAATCAGACCCTGGAGCTGTGCGTTCAAAAGACGCACAGCTTTTTTATGTCTGTATAGATCTCACACCCGGAATATCGCGCCGAGCTTTTTGCCGAGCACGATACTCAGTCCCACGATGCAGATGCCGAGGAAAACCATCGCCCACACGCCCAGCGCGCTAGCGATGAACTGGCCGTCGCCGAGCATTTGGAAGAGTTCCAGGATCGCCTTGGTAATCGGATAAAAAGCCTGCTTCTGCGCGAGGATCAGGGAGTCGGATACCTCCAGCATCGCGAACGCAAAGGCCAGCAGCCCGCCGGCGATGAGATTCGCCGCTATCAGGGGCAGAGTGATTTTGCGTAGCGCTCGCAGCGGCGGACAGCCGAGGTTTTGCGCGGCTTCCTCAAGCGTCTCGCTGGTCTGTTGGAAACCCGCCACCGCCGAGCGCACCACGTAAGGCAGGCGGCGCACCGAGTAGGCGATGATGAGCAGAATCGTCGGGTTCTCCACCGGATTGAGGAACGCGAAAAACTTCCCCTCCTGACTCATGGCAAGGTAACCGAAGGCGACTACGAGTCCCGGCACTGCCAGCGGGAGCATGGCCAGCACGTCGAGCACGCCACGGTAACGGAGCTTCGAGCGCACCACGACATAGGCGATGGCGATGCCGAGCACGATATCAATGAGGGTTGAGGCGGCGGCGAATTTCAGGCTGTTGCTAATCGCCGAGACGGTGAGCGGGTGGCCGAGCGCGAGCTCGAAATTCTGCAAGGTGTAGCCGCTCGGCATCACCCGCGCATACCAGTCGGTGGCGAAAGCGGTGAGGATAACACCGACGTGCGGCAGCACCGCCAGTGCGGTCACCGCACCGAAGGCCGCCGTGCAGAGCAAGGCGGGGCCGAGGGGCAAGGCGCGCGGTCCGCCAGTGGAGGAGGCCTTGGCCATCATTGCGTAATTCTGCCGGCCGAAAAGGCCCTTGCCGAGGGCATAGAGCCCGGTGGTGCTGAGCAGCATCAGCGTCACGAGGGCGTAGGGCGCGGGGTTCGCACCGATGTCCTTAAGCCCGTAAAAAATCTGCACCGAGGTTGTGCGCGAGTAATCGAAAATAAGGGGCACGCCGAGTTCGGTGAAGCCCGCGATGAAAACGATGGTGCCCCCGGCAAAGAGACCCGGTTTGATGAGCGGCAGCGTTACGCGGCGGAAACGACGAAACCCGGTGCAGCCTAGGTTTTGCGCGGCCTCCTCCATCGCGGGGTCCACGTTGGCGAGGGCAGCGGCACAGTTGAGGTAAACAATCGGGTAAACGGAGAGCGCCGTGACGGCGGCGACGCCCCAAAACGGCGCAACCGCGAACCAGTCAAAGGTCCATCCCTCGGGCCTCAGGCCGAGGTTGATTATAAATGCATTGAGCGCGCCGTATTGGCCGAAAATCTGTTTGATTCCGATGGCACCCACGAAGGGAGGCAGGATCATCGGCACGAGCACCACCGACGAGAGCGCCGTCTTGCCGGGAAAGGTGAAGCGGTCGGTGATGAAGGCGAGCGGCAGGCCGATCGCGAACGCAATGGCTGTGACCGCGCAGGCCAGCATGAAGGAGTTGAAGAGTCCCCCGCGATAGAGCGGGTCCGCCAGGATGGCGGAGAAAGTGCTCAGGGTAAACTGGCCGTCCGCATCAATGAAGCCGCCCTTGAGTATTTGAAAAATGGGCCAAAGAAAAAACGCCGCGAAGAAAAGCGCGGTAAAAGCGAAGACCGAACGGGCGAAGTTCTGCGACATCGGGTGAGAGACTGCAAAGGTCGTGCCGCCCTTGGCCACGAAAAAGCGGTGTCAATTTAGCGCCAGGCGAGCGCGAAGCGGTCGCGCTTGCTCAGATCCGGCACGGACTCCGCCCGCTGCAGACCGGAGGCGGTGATTTCACTCAGAAGCACCGCGTGTTGAGCAATGCCCGTTTCCAATGCGAGCATGCCACCGTCGGCGAGTCGCGCCGCCGCGTCGCGCACGATCACGCGCAGGTCGGCCAGGCCCTCGTCGGAAGCGACCAAGGCGGCACGGGGGTCGTGAACCCTCACTTCGGGCTCCGCCGCCGCCACTTCGGCTTCGGTGAGATAAGGAGGGTTGCTGACGATCACATCGAAGGTCTCACCGGCGGGCAGGGCTGAAAACCAATCGGATTTAAGAAATGTTACGCGTTCGCTCAACCCGAGGGTGCCCGCGTTTTCGCGGGCGAGTGCGAGTGCGTCGTCACTTGCGTCCACCGCGGTCACCTGCGCCTCGGGCCAGGCTTTAGCCAGGGCCAAGGCAAGCGCGCCACTTCCGGTGCCGAGGTCGAGCACGCGGAGGGGCGCAGCCGTGGAGGCGGTATCGCCTGTCGTCGCCGCAACAAGTGCGCGGCGCGTGACCACCAGCTCGAAAAGCTCCTCGGTCTCCGGGCGCGGCACGAGGGCGCGGCGGTCGCATTTGAGCGTCAGCCCGCCCCACTCCACGGTGCCGAGGATGTGTTGCAGCGGTTCGCGCTGGGCACGGCGTTTTACCAGCGGACGGATTTTTTCAAGGTCAGCCTCGGCCAGGACACGCTCAAATTGAAGGTAGAGCTGCATGCGCTTGAGCGAAAGCGCGTGCCCGACCAGTTGCTCGGCGTTGAAACGCGCGGATTCGACACCCTTCGATGTGAGGAAGTCCGTCGTCTTCTGGATAATCTCAAGCAGCGTCGGCATGACCGTTCATCAATCAACCGAGCAGTGCGTAAAGCCACCGAAAAGCGCCAGCGTGGGAGGTAAAACTCACTCGTCATCCTCCTGCGCCGCGCGTTTCAGCTCGAAGGGTCTGCCCGTGAGGATCGCCATCTTCTGGTCGAGCTCGGCCTTCTGCAGCGCGCCAATGACGGGCTCGATCGCCCCCTCCACGATCTGCGGCAGGCTATAGAGCGTGAGGCCGATGCGGTGGTCGGTGAGCCGGTTTTGGGGGAAGTTATAGGTGCGGATGCGTTCGCTGCGGTCACCGGTGCCGATCTGGC
>JAIYBI010000571.1 GCA_027488595.1 Opitutaceae bacterium
ACTGGCTCACCCACCACGGCGACGGCTTGGCCGAGCGCTTCCGACGCGTGCGCGGCCTGGTCTGATATCGCGAAACAGCCCCGCCGGCCGCTCCGCCCGGACACGCCGGACTCAGGGCCCGGGCGCGAAACCGAAATCATCCAGGCCCCAGATCGCACCGCTGCGACCCACGATCCGGACCCGGTGGACCCAGGTCTCCTGATCGCTCGCGGAACTCGCAATATGTCCGAAATATACCTCCACCCCGCGCCTGCCCTCGGGCGAGGAAGCGTTGGCCGGGTCGCGCATCCCGGCCGCAGTCTGCACCGATAAAACTTCCCCGGCGCGATTGTAAAAAGTCGCCACCGCCTGGGTATCCGCGTCGCGCGAGGTCAATACGAAGCCCATCGCATACATTCCCGCGTCGGCCAGAAACTCGTTTTTCTTGGCGTCATAAAGTCCGGCGGTGATTTCGTAGTAACGGAATCCAGCACCGCCCGCCAGCGCCACCGCCGTGCCCGGTGACGTCGCCAGTTCCGGATCGCCCGTGACTCCGCCAGGCCCGGCGAGTCCCTTTTCCGTTCCGCTTGATTCAAACCGGAAATCCGGCCCTTCATTAAAATCAATGTAGTTACGACCCGGTGCTTCACCCTTGGATTTAGCAATGAATCCGGCCCACTCGGTCACCACTCCGAAGTCCGCGAGCCCCTCCAGGAAGCTCTTGGGCGTCGCACCCTGCGCGATCAGGTCAATGGACTCCCCTCCGTCTGGGTCGAAGGACTTGGTGAGAGCCGGCTGCTTCATCACTCCCGCCGGCGGCTCCGCCGGGACAGAAGGCGCGAACGCGAGATCATCGAGATAGATTTTATGATTACCCATTACGAACGAGACCTCCTGTGATGACTTGCCGAAGACCACCCGCTGGATCGCCGTTCCCGGTGCCGCGATCTGCCCGAAAAGCGCCGCGACCCTGGGTCCTTGCCCCGGTTGCGCGCTTTGCTGCCCAATCAACTGTCCGTCAGGTCCGTAAAAACTCGCGGCCCACGTGGGCGTCGGGCCGCTGGTGACGCCAAGGCGACCGATCGTGAAGGCGACCGCCGTTACCGGGGTGGAAAACTCGATCGAGTAAGCCGTCTCGTTTACATTGTCTCCCAGGTAGATCGCCTCGCCCGGCCGTTCGCTCAACACCGGGCCGGAAGTGAACGCGCCCGCCGCATGGCAGCCGCCGTAACCTTTGTTGGCATTGATCGTAAAGGTGATCTTAGGCAAACTTGTATCGGAAAAAACAATACTGTTCACCGGCGACTTGAGCGCACCCTCGAAACCGGTGAAGGATTGCACCACCCGCATCCCCGGCACGCTCATAAGTTTCGCTTTGGACGGGGCTCCGCCCGCAATGATCGTGATATCCACCGTGCCGCCATCCGACCCGCCAACCGGATCAATGGCGTCCTTGCCGGCACTCAGCACCGGATCATTCAGGGTGAAGGCGTGGCTGGCCGGGGCCAGCGCCAAGAATATCGTCGCTGCTGAGGTAAAACGAACCGCACGGATCAAGGGTAGTATAGAGGTCAATTTTGGGAGGGGTTTCCTGATCACTGTCCCTGCCGTGTCGCCGATGCCACTTCGACTCCACTATACCGTATCGTATTTGAGTCTGCGTGCCGGTTTGCCTGCAAACGCAAATTACATTCCGTTTCTACTGCCCCATGATCGCCCCATTTTTTCGACGCCTGAGCGCCCTCGCACTTCTGGCAGGAATCTTCACCGCCTCCCTGCCCGCCCAAACCGCCGCAAACTACGCGACCGTGCGTGCCCGCTTGAGCGACAGTCAGACCGGCGGCACCGCCCTCAATACCTCCGACTCCACCTACTCCGGCAAGATCTCAGCCCTCAACTCCTCCGCCCAAACCAACTGGAACAACCTGATCAAAACCGCCAATCGCACCCAGCTCTGGTCTGATCTGCCCATCTCCACCACCGCCTCCGACTCCCTCACCGCACCCTACGCCCGTCTGAACAGTCTCGCGGTCGCCTACGCCACCCCCGGCGCGGGTCTCTACCGTAACACCGCCTTGCGCGACGACATCCTCTCCGCCTTGGAGTGGCTCAACACGAATCACTTCAACCCGGCGCGTCCCTTCTACGGCAACTGGTTCCCGTGGCACCTCGCCATCCCGCTCAATGTCGTCGGCACCTTCGCCTGCCTCCACGATGGCATCACCGACACCGCCCGCCGCACCGCCCTCTACTCCGCCTACGCTTCCGCGATAGACTACTACCAGAACACCGCCGGCCGCACTTTCTCCTGGAGCGGCGCCAACCTCGTCTGGCGCGCCAAAATTGACCTCGGCCTCGGTGCCGCCCTCGAATCCTCCACCCGCCTGTCCCTCGGTCGCGACCGCCTCTCCGCCCTCGCCGGCGTCGGCAACGAGCGCAACGTCTTCGCCTACGTCACCACCGGCGACGGCTTCTATACCGACGGCTCCTTCATCCAGCACAACACTCACGCCTACACCGGCGGCTACGGCCTCTACTTGCTCAACGAGCTTTCCACCGTGGTCGAAATCATCGCCGCCACCCCGTGGACCATCACCGACCCCAATCTCGCCAATCTCTTCAAATGGGCCGACGACGCTTTCGATCCCGTCATGTTCCGCGGCGGAATCATGACCCACACCCAGGGCCGCGAGATTGCCCGCTCCGGTAGCTCCGAACACGGCTACGGCCACGCCGTCATCGCCAGCATCGCTCGTCTCGCCCGTTTCGCCCCGCCTGCCGACGCCGCCCGCTTCCGCGCCCTCGTCAAACAACAGGTCAACTCAGACGCCTACCGGAACTTCCTCAGCAGCGCCAACCTCGCCTCCGCCGCCCTCGTCAAACCCATCCTCGACGACTCCGCCGTTGTTGCCCGCTCGCCCCGCAACGGTCTCTTCGTCCTCGCCGGCATGGATCGTGTCGTCCTTCAGCGCGGCACTTGGGCCTACGCCCTCAGCCTCTCCTCCAAACGCATTTCCAAATACGAAACCATCAACGGCGAAAACCTCCGCGGCTGGTATCTGGGCGACGGCGCCGCCTACGTTTACAACGGCGACCTCGCCCAATACTCCGACGCCTACTGGCCCACCGTTAACCCCTACCGTCTCGCCGGCACCACGGTGGACAACCGCGCCCGCGCCAACGCCGGCACATCCTCGCCCAACACCATTGATCCGCGCACCTCCAAGGCCTGGGTCGGCGGCTCCTCCGTCCTCGGCGACTACGGCGCCGCCGGCATGGACCACGAGGCCGCCCAGTCCGACCTGCGCGGCAAACTCTCCTGGTTTTTCTTCGACGACGAGGTCGTTCACCTCGGAGCCGGCCTCACCACCAGTTCCACCAACACCAATCGCGTCGAATCCGTCGTCATGGCGCGCATGATCGGCCACGCCGGCAACAACGGCGCCGCCAACTTCACCGCCAACGGCACCGCCCGCGCCGCCACTTCCGGCGTCACCGAGTCGCTCACCGGCGTCACCTACGCCCACCTCGACGCCCCGTTCCAAACCGCCTACGGCACCGGCAGCATCGGCTACTACTTCCCTTCGCCCTCCGCCCTCCAGGCCCGCCGCGAGGCCCGCACCGGCGCGTGGAGCGACATCAATACCGGCGGCTCCACATCCGCCATCACGCGCAACTTCCTCAATCTCTGGTTCGATCACGGCACCGGCCTCCTCGCGCCGGGCGCGTCCTTTTCCTACGCCGTCCTGCCCGGAAAAACCGCCGCCCAGACCGCGACGTATCAACAAAACCCCGACATCGAGATCCTCTCCAATTCCGCCTCCATCCAAGCCGTGCGCGAGAAAACCTTGGGCGCCGTCGGCGCCAACTTCTGGTCCGCCTCTCCCACCACGCCCGACACCATCGCCGGCCTCACGGCCGACCGCCCGTGCTCGGTTTCCCTGCTTACCCGCAACGGCCAGCTCAACGTGGGCGTCAGCGACCCCACCCAGGAACTCACCGCTGCCTCGCCCCTCATCCTCGAACTTCCCGCCGGCGCCTCCGCCACCGTGTCCAAGGACTCCGCCATCACCGTCCTCGCCCTCATCCCGCGCGTGCGGCTCTCGATCAACCTGGCCGGCACCAGCGGCCGTTCCCTCGCCGCCACTTTCTCCCTCGCTCCACTCACCGCCGCGCCCGACTCCGCCGCAACCAGCCCGGGCACTCCCGTCCGTATCAACGTCCTCGCTAACGATTCCTCCGCCTCGGGCAACCCGCTCACCGTCACCGCCGCCACCTTCGCCCCGCCCTCCGTCTTCACTGCCCTGCCCCATGGCGTCGCCGTTCTCGATGCCGCCACTGCCTCCACTTTCCCCGCCAGCCTCACCAACGCCACCGGCGCCGCCCTGCCCTCAACTTTGTCCGCACTCCCCGGCTTCTCCGCCCTCACCGCTTGGCGCGACGCCGCCCGCGCCTTCGCCCCCAAGGGTGCCTCCGCCAGTGGGATTACCAACTACCAGCTCCGCTCCGACGCCGCCAAATCCGCGCTGCGCTTTCAGATCAACGCCAACACCACTTCAAATCCCTCCGCCGGCGGCGCCACCACCAGCGTGGACCTCACCGGCTCGGCCGGCGACGCCCTCTACGTCGGCGCGGTCGGGGCTTCATTCACCGGCGTAGCCCTCACCGTCGGCGCCTACACCACCGTCTCGCAGGATGCCGCCACCCTCGGCTTTCGCACCACCGAGGCCGCGTCGAGCCGTCCACTCGCGGTGCGCGCCCTCGGCTTCGTCGTCGCCGGGGTTGGTTCCGGCAGGACGTTCACCGCCGAGTTCCGCGGCGTGCGCGGCCAGCTTCTCGCCACCCAGTCCGCCACCGCCGCCTCCGCCGGCCTCAAACTTTTCTTCGGCCTCGACGCCGGCACCGTCACCCAGGAATGGATACACTCCGTCGTCCTGCGAGGCGACAATGCCTCCGCCAACATCGGCCTCGATGATGTCGGCTACACTCCCGTCACCGCGGTTGACACCGGCGCACTCGCCTTTGTTGACGGTCTGCCCGTCTACACCGCCCCCGCCGCTTTTTCCGGCGTCTCACGCTTTTCCTACACCGTCACCGATGGCGTCAACACCGCCGACGCCGAGGTCACCGTCACCATCTCGACCGCCCCGGTCGCCATCGCCTCCGCCACCGCCTCCACGTTTCAAGACCCCAACACCGCCGCCAAAGTCCTCGATGGCATCACCGACGCTTCCATCTCCCGCTGGTCCGGCTTCGGCGACGGGGCCACGCTCACCCTCACCCTCGCCTCCCGTCAAAAGATCGGCGCGATTAACATCTCCACTTTCGAGGGCAACTCGCGCCGCGCCATTTTCGACGTGCAGACCAGCGATGACGGCACGAACTGGACCACCGTCTTCATCGGTTCCAGCTCCGGCACCACCACCGATCTCGAGCGCATCGCTCTCACGCCGAGCTGGGGACTTTTCCTCCGCATCGTCGGCCACGGCTACATCCGCAACGACGCCCAACCCGGCGCGCTCTGGAACAGCTTTGGCGAGGTCCAGGTCATCCCCGCCGCAAACTCCGCGCCACTCGCATCCCCCATCTCCGCCAATCTTCGCGCCGGCGCCCCGGTCACGCTTAACCTGCTCGCTTCCGCCAGC
>JAIYBI010000379.1 GCA_027488595.1 Opitutaceae bacterium
CACCAGTGTTGGGCGACCCTGCTGGGACAGCATCCAATCCCGGAAATTCGCGAGCACCCAAGAACAGGCGACCCGACACTGACCGTGCAGATCGTCCAGGCGGTGGAGCAGGTGCAGGTTAACTGGCGCTCGCTCGGACTTCGCCCCGTGATCAACCGGCAGATGGTAGTGCGCCGTGATGAAAATCGGGGCTGGGCGGCGTGGATCGAATTAGCCGAAACGAAGACCGGAAAAGTTAATCCGCACTCCGTGCTTCAACTTTTTGAGAACGGCCACTTCCGCCTTCTCCGCCGACCATCCTAATTGTTGTCGGGAGTCTTTTCTTATGGTCGAAGCGGACCGTTCTGCGGCGCGGGGCTAGGCCACCCTTGGGAAAGGGGTGGCCCCGCGTCTTCTCCATTTTTCCTCAGATTCTACAAACATGAACATCAGATCTCTATCCTCGCTTCTCCCGGTCGCGCTCGCACTCGGTGTTTTTCTCGCTCCCACGTTTGCCGAACCCGGCTACGAGTGTTTTCGCCCTGACGAGCGAGTTCGGTCGGTGTTCTTTCACCATGGCCGGATAACAAACTCGGCAGATGATCTGCGGCAAGACTCGCAGCGAGTG
The DNA here is from genome assembly GCA_027488595.1 of Opitutaceae bacterium. Classification (GTDB taxonomy): domain Bacteria; phylum Verrucomicrobiota; class Verrucomicrobiia; order Opitutales; family Opitutaceae; genus IMCC26134_A. The sequence goes on from JAIYBI010000379.1 coordinate 608, forward strand.
TGGCTTGCCCAGGGTTCCGAGGCCGTTGTGGAAGTAACCCGTAACGGAGAAACCACTACGTTGGCAGTTGCTGCATCTGGTGTCAGACAGGCATGGTCCCTACTCGTCGGCGAACGACTTCATTTGGTGCGTGTCCTTGCCTCGCAACTAAACGAAGATGCCAAGACGGATTTTGTTGTGGAGCTGAGTGCGCAGGGAAACGGGCTGGCGGCCGACCTCTCCACCGTCGTGATGCTGTTGTCGGGCACCGGAGGTTTTTAGGCTGTCGCGGTGGACACGTATAACTTTGAGCCTCAGTCCTTCGTCGTTTGGGGTTCTGCTCGGACTGTCCAGTTCATCCAGACTTTGTTCGTTCAGGCGCAGGGCACCGATTCAAAAGAACATTCGTTCTGGGTGCATCGTCTTTGGAGCGTGCGTAATGACGGTCTCGAATTGAACGAGGCATTTTCTCCGAGGTTCTATCCATTCACTCACCGCCCAAATCAGGAAGAGACACAGCTGCTTCTGGACTCCGTGAAGAGTGGATTGCTATTCAACCTAAATTCCGCAGTTGATCAGGAGAGCTGACACGGAAGTTGCTGCGTGTGGTGGCGATGAAAGAACTAAACACGCTGGAGAGACTTCACCCGGCGAGTGAAGAGGGTTTCACGTTTCCGACGGCGGGGGGTCGGGTGCGTTTGTCGGTCACAGAGGATGCGCTGACGCCGTTCGGCGGCCTGGTGCCGTGGGCGGCGATGTTGGAGGCCTTGCGGTATTCCTGTTTCCAATTCCTGTTCCGTTGGCTGCCTACCTTGAAGTTTAGCCCTAGCCGATGTCGCCCAGCAGGGCGTCGAGGGTGGCGTAGCGGTGAAGCTTCGTGCGGGCCGCGTTGGCGCGGTCGGCCGGGGTCAGGCCGGTGGTTTCCGCGAGGAAGACAATGTAATCGGCGACGTTCTTCGCATAGCCGAGGCGGGCCTCCGAACTGATCGAGTAGAAACGCGAGCGCTGGCGATAGCCGGCGGGCGTGTGATCGCCCAGCGCGGACTTTACCGCGCGCCCGTCGGCGGCGAGGACGTAGAGGAAATTATACTCAAACCAGAACATGTGCTCCGGGTTCGGAGTGAGCGCCTCAAGGGCCGTGCGGGTGGTGTTGATGTCGGCGAAAACGGCGACGGGACGGCCGCATTTTTCGAGGCTGTCCACGATGAAAATCCGGGCCATGCGCTGCTCGGTGGCGTCCGCGCTGTAGGCGCCGGTGAGCGCGAGTTCGAGGGTGAAGCGATGCCAGTCGCGCCAGAGCGCCTGGTCGGCGGCGTCGTGCGAGGCGAAGAGGGCGCGACCCATCTCGTAGGTGTAACGACCGCTGGTCTTGATCTCCAGACAGGCGCCGGTGACCTCGCCCATGACGCGGTAGTTCTCGGCTGATTTTCCGGAGCCGGAGTGGAAGCCAATGCTGGAGCCGAAAGCGCGGCACACCGTCCACTGGCGCTCGATGAGCACGCGCAACGCGGCGTTGTCCGGGTAGGGCATGTTTTTCTGAAAGCCGAAGGCCGGAGCGACGAAATGGATTTTCATGCCCAAGGCTTCGCAGAGGGCGAGCATGATGGCGGTGGTTTCCGGAGTGGTGAGGCCCGGCAGTTCGTCGATCGAGAGCTCGCGCAAGTAGGCGCGGCCGACCGCAGTGGTGAAGGCGGTGGCGCGGGCGGCGGCGTATCGGTCGTCGCGGCGCTTCATCTTCTCCAACGAGGGCCAGACTTTTTCGAGGAGTTCGCGGAAGGAGGCTTCGTCGAGGCGCAGGCCGAGGCCGTTGACGCGGCTGCGGACCGTCTCCACGAGAGCGGGATCGAAGTCGGCGAAGTTCGCGCGCGTGCCGGCCGCGAGTTCGGGAGACAGATCGAAGGTGATGTAGCTGGCCAGCAGGCAGCCGCGCACGAGGGCGTCTTCGCGGATGTCGAATTTGCCGCCGATGGGCTGGTGGTCGGCGTTGAAGCTCCACGCGATGCGGCGGCGGTGGAAGCCATGGCGGAGCTTGGCGAGCACGCAGCCGTGGCTCATGCCCTCGACGCTTTGGCCCTGGTGACCCTCGGGAACGTTCGATCCGATGAAGGGGAACGGCACGGAGTCGAGGCGGTTGTCCAGCATCGCCTTCACGTCATAGACGAGCTCACGGGGAATCGAATTCTGGTTGGCGGTCACACCGAGGCCGAGCGCGCCCATGGCCCAGTCCACGGCGGGCCAGTGCAGGGCGGTGAAGCGCGCGCCGATGCCGAGCGTGCCGCGTCCTAGGTTTTGCCCGGCGGTGGGGAAAATGGTGCTCTCCGAATCGTGCTCTTGGACAAGATTCTTCAGTTGAAGGAGGTTCGCGAAGGTGGCTGGGAAAAAGGCCTCGCTGGCACCACTGGCGACGCCGTCGGCAAGCGCGGCGGCGGCGCTGACGCCGACGGGCGCGACGAGACGCCAGGCACAGTCGCCGTTTACCGGGTCTTCAAGCAAGGACCAGCGGCCCGCGACGGTGGCGAACGTGCTCTTCTCCCATTCAATCAATGCGGCCTTCGCAAGGCACTTGGTGCGCATGGCAGGCCAATCGAGACAGAAGTCGGGACTGACGCAGGGATTGGTTGCGATACGCAGGTTGGCTTCGAGGAGGAACTGGTTGATGGCAGACATCGGAAACTCAGGAGCTTAGCGAATCAGCGAGGCGCGAATTGTTATCCAAACTATCACAATAGCGCCCTTGGATGGGTTGAATTGTGAATTACCGAATTCTTAAGGCCATGCTTAGCCACTTGCGCAATGGGTGGGGCTTTCCTGAACCAGGGACGATGGGTGCTCCGCGGCCGAGAAACGGGAGGCTGAGCAAGCGGGAACCTGCGGCTTCTGTGACTACCAGTCCAAGTGTAGTGTGAGAATCGAACGCGCAATTCGTCGGTAGGTTGCCGGGCAGTTGAGCCACGGTTTCAACTATGCCATCAGGAGTAACGGATTTGACCAGGCCCTCGCCTTGGATGGTGACGAGGAGGCGTCCGTCTGCGGCGTAGGCCATTCCTCCCGGACCGATTGATCCCCCCATGTCTGCCCATGGGCGCAGTTCCGACCAGCGAGCCCGTTTTACGTCCCAGTAGCCTCGCAGGAGGCGCTGCTTACTCGTCTCTGCGACCACCAGGTGGCGTCCGTCCGGAGAAAATGCCATTCCGTTAGGAAAATAGAATCCTGAGCCGATGCGCCTGACATCGCCTTGGCGGGTGAGCACGCAAACGTAGCCTGTCGGTGCATTTCTTAAATCCCCTGGGCAGGTGAACACGAGGTTACCGAGTGCATCAAAGGCCAGGTCGTTTGGTTTGAAGAGCGGTTTACCGTCCACCCGATCCGCGAGCACTTTGGTTTTTCCGGATCGGGGATCAAAACGGCGGATCGAGCAGTTTTTTGAGTCGCAAAATACAATCCGACCGGACGAATCGAAGGCGATACCGTTGGGTTCTCCGCCAACTGGAAAACGCTTTGTTTCTTTCCCGCGTAGGAGGCAAAGATTGCCGCTTTTTAGTTCTGCGCACCAAAGCCGTCCGTGACGATCAAAGGCTGGGCTCTCCGGAAAGTTGATACCTTCGGCCAGGATGTGTGGCCGCGTGTCGTCCTCGATAGTCGTGGCAACCGTTTGTCCGGGGCCGAATTCGATGGAGGATATTGACCTGCGTCCGGTGAAACTCGGTTTAGAGTGAACGAAACGGGAGTATAAGTGACTCCTTGGCCCGGGCTCCGAATAGCCGATTAAGGATTCGTAGTTATTTGATGTCATCATGGCTCAGTGATGTATTCGGATTGTGGTGTTCTTGCCACGCCTGCGCCCCGGTGGAACGGATGCGGAGGCTTGGCAAGAGGTCTCACGTTTCTTGGTTCCAGCAGCTGACTTTAAAGGAGGCGGGGCGGGGCGATGCGGTGGCGCGGCTCCAGTCGCACAGACGGACCTCTCCGGGCAGCATGTCGAAGTAGTTGTCCGACACGTCCACCTCGGAGTCGATCGTCACGACCCTGGCGTAGTGGGTGCTGCGAAGCTCGAGGCTGCCGGAGCGCCCGTCCGCCGCCGAGCGGATGGTGCAGGAAAGCGCGGTGGGCGGCGGAGCCATCTCGCCGGGCAGGCCGTGGAAGAACCAGGCGCGGTGGGGTGGAACGTTTTTGGTTTCGATGTCGCAGACCAAGACCGCGGCCTTTGCGTCGATCTCTTTCCACCGAGGAATGTCGATCGCGACGAAGCTGCTGTTGGCGGGCACCGGTAGCGACCGGCTCTCGGAATAAATCGCCGGCCCGGACCAAGGCTGAACCTGCAGGCGGAGGTTGGCGACACAGGGCCAGGGCAGGTCGTTGCAAATCCAGATCCGGTAGCCCTCCGTGTGCTCCTCGATGCTGGTGATAAGCGGCTGGAAAGCGCGTTTCATCGCGAACCACGCGGCCTTGGGCGTGCCGTAGTAATCGACAAAGCTCCATCCGGTGGCCGGCCAGCAGTCGTTGAACATCCAGAACAACAGGCCTTGGTTGTAGCCCTTTTGCCGGCGCGCCGATTCGATGATGAGGCGGGATAACTCGTATTGGACATACTCGTTGCGGGCCACGAAATGGGCCGGGGAGACGAGCGGGCCGAACAGTTTCTCCGCGCCGACGCGCTGCATGTCGAATTGGCGCAGGTCGGTGTAGGGATTGTCCTTGGTGTGGTAATACCAGAGCGGGCTGTGCGGGTCGGCGATGTCGGCCGCAGCGAGAAACTTGCGCAGACTCCGCGGCGACGGCGTGCCGGCCGTGATGCATTCGCTGTTGAAGCGTCCGATCGAGTCATCGATCCAGCGCCGATAATCCCTCCAGTCGCGGTTCATGCCGGCTTGGTCGGCGGGAAACGGGCTGAGGTGGACGTCGCCGATTGTCTGCGAGTTGTTGGGGCGCCCGCCGAAGGGGCTGGTGGGCACGAAGGGGCGGTCGGGGTCGAGCTCCAGCAGGGCGGGGCGGGTGATTTCCTCGGCGACGCGCCGGCCGGCCGTGGCGGGATCCTCGCAGTCGAACTTCATGCCGTTTTCGTTGTCGCCGATCCACCAGGCCAGGGAGGCGTGGTTGCGCAGCAGGCGGATGACCGCGGGGATTTCCTCGCGCATCGCGGCGAGAAACACGGGGTCTTGCTCCGGGTAGTGGGCGCAGGCGGTCATGAAGTCCTGCGCGACGAGGATGCCGAGGCGGTCGCAGGTCTCCCAGAAGGCCGGCAACTCGTAGATGCCGCCGCCCCAGGCGCGCAGGCAATTGACGTTGGCGTCGCGGGCGAGGCTGAGGAGGCGCTCGTAGTGCTCGGTCGTGACCCGAGAGGGCCAGGGATCGGCCGGCACCCAGTTGGCGCCCTTGCAGAAGATGCGCTGGCCGTTCACGCGCACGGTGAAGCTTTCGCCGGGAGTGTCGCCGTTGCGGCCGTCGCGCTCGGGGTAGGCGGCCCGCAGCGCGCGGGTGCGCAGCTCCTCGGCGCTGCCGGGCTGGTCGGCGAGACGTTCGAGCGAGACTGTTCGGACGCCGAAGCGGATTTCGCGGCGGTCGAGCTCGACGCCGTCTTGGTCGACCAGTCGCAGCAGAGCGGAGTGGAGCGGCTGGGCCCCGGTGCCGTTGGGCCACCAGAGGAGGGGGTTGGAGAGGGTGGCGTCTAGCTCCACCGCCTTACGTCCCGGGGCGATGGTGCAGCTGGCGGACCAGACCGGCACGCCCTCCGGGTCTATGATCTCAAGCTCGGCGGTGGTCGGCTCGGCGCGCTTCAGCTCGGTCTCCCAGCGGACGCGCAATCGCGCGGTGCGGGCGCGGGTGGTCTCGCCCTCGGCGAGGGAGATCTCGCGCGTGCCGATGAAGAGGTCGTCAATGCGGGCGCGGTCGTGGAAGTGAAGCGTGACCGGCCGCCAAATGCCGGCGGAGACGAAACGGTGGACCCAGTCCCAGTGGAAGGTGCACTGCATGCGCCGCACGTAGAGGCGCTCTTGGTTCTCGAAGGCGCACTCGGCGTCGCGAGGTTTGCCTTCGACGTGGCGCCAGATCGAGTCGATGCGCACGCGGAGCGTGTTGCGCCCCACGCGCAGGCGGCCGCCAACCTCGAAGCGGTGCGGCACAAACATGTTGGCGGTGCGCCCGAGGGGCTCGCCGTTGAGCTCGATCGCGGCGAAGGTATCCAGACCGGCGAATTCCAGCGTCACCCAGCTGCCCAGCGCATCCGCGGGCAGTTGGAAATCCCGCTCGTAGGTCCAGTCCCATTGTTCGACCCACTGGCACTGGTCCGCCTGGTCGCGCCAGAAGGGATCGGGGATGAGGCCGGCTTTAAGCAGGTCCACATGGACGTGGCCGGGCACCTGCGCCTGCAGCGCAAGCGTGTCGGGGCCTCGGCGGTCGTGGCCGGTGAGTTGCCACGCGCCATCCAGCACAAGGCGCCAGTCGCCGGGAGGCCGGGCCGAGGTGGCGGGGGCGGGCGGAGTGGAGACGGGATCGGGTGATGTCACGGGGATCATTTTAGAGAGGCTCAGTTTGGAAGGGCGCGAGCGGCTGGCCGCTGGCGTCGCGGACATGGGCGTCGGGCCAGTTGGCCCAGGCGTAGCGCACGGTGACTTTCGCGCCTGCGGAGGCGGGTGGCGGCGTGATGACCAAGGCGTCATCCGTCAGCCGGGCGGCGATCGTGGTGAAAGCGCCATCGGCTCCGGCGATTTCCACGCCGACGGGCGCGGAGGATTGGTCGGTGGTGAGCGCGCCGGTGTGGCTGAGGCGCAGGACGATCTCGGAGCCCGACCGTTCGGCCTTTAGGAAGCGGGGACCCTCGGCGACGACGGCCGTGTCCTTGTAGATGAGGCGGCGGGCGGCGAGGGCGGCCCGTTCGCCGACGGGCTGTTTGCGGGTGGGGTGGATGTTGTCGCGTTCGCCCAGGTCGATGGTGCAGACGAGGGCGGAGCCGGGCGTGCGGACGACGGTCGCGGCTTGTTGGGCGCGCAGCGTGGGCCAGTCGGCCCACTTGCTGTTGCCCGCCCCGTAGCCCGGCAATTGAAACACGATGAAGGGGAGGGCGGGGTCCTGCCAGGCGGCCCGCCAAGTCGTGATCAGGAGCGGCAGCAGATCGCCGTAGCGCTTGGCCGAGGCGGTGTCGGACGCGTTTGACTCGCCTTGATACCAGAGCACGCCGCGAACGGCGAAGGGCTGGAGGGGGGCGACTTTGCCGTTGAATAGCGCAGAGGGGAGCATGTGCGGCTTCACGCCCTCGGGCTCCTTTAGGAGAGAGGCATCCATCGCCGGTTCGGGCTGGCCGGCGGCTTTCGCGGCGGCGACCTGTTGTTCAAAGGCGGCCTTGGCGGCGAGCCACGCGGTCTTTTTGACCTCAAACTTGGCGACGGCGTCGCGGTAGAATTTGGCCCCGACCTGGCCGGCGGGGATGGCTTCGAGGGAGGTGTGGTCGATCCAAGACTCGATGGCCGTGCCGCCCATCGCGGTCTGGATGAGGGCGACCGGCACCCAG
>JAIYBI010000148.1 GCA_027488595.1 Opitutaceae bacterium
TCAACGATACCCCCGCGCCCCAGCCGCATACCGGCGGGGGCCTTACGCTCTGGACGGTGGACCGCTTCGCCCCCGGAGAGACCATTGTCTTCACTGTTTCCAGAGACGCGACCGCCAAGGTCGGCCCGCTCACCGTGCAGCTCGGCTGGTTCACCGAAGGCCGGGGCACGCGCGATGCCGCCATCGAGTGGAGCGACTACCTGCCCGACCTCGCCCCCGGCGCCGACCGCAGTTTCGAGGTGCCCCTGCCTGCGGAGCCATGGAGCTTCACCGGCCACCTCGTCGCGGTGGAGTGGCGCCTCGAGGTGCTGGACTCGGATCGCAACCCACTCGTCGCCGTTCCTCTCGTCATCGCGCCGGGCGGCCAGACCGTGGTCCTGCCCGCCCTGCCGAAAGAGTCGCCGCTCTCGAATTGGAAATCGCGCCTCAAGCCGCCGGTCGCCCGATGAGCACCGCGCGCGACAACCCTTTCCGCACCTCGCGCCTGCTCGCCTTGCCCGTCCACTGGGCCGGCATTCCACCCGAGACCCTGCTCGCCCGCTGGCACGCCGCCGGTCGGCGCGGTGCCCTGGTGGGCACACACGGCACTGGTAAAAGCACCCGCATGCGCGCCCTCGCCGCGCGCCTCGCCGCCGAGGGCTGGACCGTGGTCTGGGTGCAATGGCACGACGACGGCACCACCACCCCCGCCGACTGGCGCGCCACCGTGCGGGACGCCGGACCGCGCACCGTGCTCTGCCTCGACGGCTCGGAAAACCTCGGCCCCCTCGACGCGTATCGCCTGCACCACTACACCCGCCGCGCCGGCGGGGTCCTCGCGACCCGACACCGCCGTTCGCTTCTCTTGTCCACCTTGGCGACCTACGCGCCCGACGCCGCGCTCTTCGCCGCCCACGCCGCCGCGCTCGATCCCGAAGCCCGGGAGGCGGCGACGTCCGCCTTCGTCCAGACCGGCCATAACGCCCACGAAGCCTTCCGGTTATTGTATCTCGATTACTCCCGCTTCAGCTCGCGGCCCATCAAAGCAGCCAGCGCCTCGGCCGGGGGCTTCGCGGCGTAGAGGATCTTGTAAATCTCGCTCAAAATGGGGGCGTCGATGCCCCGCTCCGCGCATAAGCCCTGAAAACTCTCCGTCGTGCGGTAGCCTTCCACGACGCTTTTTGTCGCGGCAATGAGAGCGGAAGCTTTTTGCCCTTCGCCGAGGTGCTGGCCGAAGGTGCGGTTGCGCGACCAGGGGCCGTTACACGTCGCCACCAGGTCACCGAAGCCACCGAGGCCGTAAAAGGTCTCCGCCTTGGCACCCAGCGCCACGCCCACGCGCACCATCTCGGCCAGCGCACGGGTGAGCAGAGCCGCCTTCGCGTTGTCGCCGAGGCGAAGTCCGTCGCAGCAACCGGCGGCGATGGCGTAGATATTCTTTAAACAACCGCCAAACTCCACCCCGGCGACGTCGTCACCCCGATACACCCGCAGACTGGGCCCGCTGAGCGCGGCCTGCACTGTGGCGAGGTAGGCTTCGTCCACGCCGGACGCGGCGAGAACCATCGCGCACGGCTTTCCGGCGGCCACCTCGGCGGCGTTGGTCGGACCGGTGAGGCAACCCACCGCGCGACCGGGCAACATCGCGGCCATGACATCGGTTGGGCGCAGATGCGTTTCGAGTTCGAGTCCCTTGGCGAGCGACACGACGAGCCTGAGCTGCGTCGCCTGCGCGAGCCCCGCCGCCATGCGGCTGCACGTCTCGCGCAAGACCTGCGACGGGCACGCGATCACCACGAGTTCCGCCTCCATTAACACAGGAGCCAACTCGTGTGCGATCTGAACGGATTGCGGGAGCAGGAAGCCCGGCAGGTAGTCGGTGTTCTCGCGCGTCGAGGCGAGGGCGAGCGCCTGGTCAAACCGACGCGGAGCCAGCGTGACCGTGTGCCCCAACCGCGAAAGGTGCAGTGCAAAAGCCGTTCCCCACGCCCCTGCCCCGATGACGACGATGTTCATGCATGATTGGCCGCAAAAAAGCGCAGAAGGCGCAAAGAGAAAACGGCATTCACCGATATGCGTTTATCCAGAGCGGAAGAACCAGAGGCGATCAGTGATTCGCTCTTGCTTGAGCAAAAACGAGTTCTTTTGGAGTTCATCGGCAGAATACAATGCAACCGGCCCACGATCATAGATTCGCACGCCCACCTCACCGAGCATACCCGAGCCACGAGAGAGAACCACACATTCTCCCTCAATCCAGACGTGGAGAAGATACCTTGGCCAGTAAGCGGGCACCATTTGCTCAAGCTGCTTCCGAACAGCACTAGGAACCTTGGATTCCGAATACTCGTGAGAACTCGGATCGAGAGATAACCATGATCCGGAATCTGGGCCGCTGAGGTGCTCGCGCGCCACCGCAGCAAGCGTCAAATAACCGGGCTCCGATCCGGGCGTGATCGGATTGTATGGCGTGGTAGAGTTCGACCACTTTGCGATGCCCCCAAGGCAAAAGACTAGGACACTCATATGAATCCACGGAGTCCATCGCTTAGGATGCTTCGCCTGCAAACGTGATACACCCATCACCAGAAAACAAATCACCGTCACGAGCGCACAACACGCCAGCGGGAATCCAAGAAACATCGCGTAAGCGAACGCCCTTTCGCCAAGGTCAAATGCGTCCCGTGGAATACATTTATACACCGCAAACGCATGGCCCGCCACTAGCAGCGCGATCCAAAGCCAACTAGCGAACGCGCGCCAGTTTCGGCTGCCAGCAGGGGATGTTTCTGCAGGCAGACTCATTGGATCGCTTGGAAACCAACCGGCTTACTTCGTCAGAAACATCGGCAGCTTCTCGTTCTGGATCTGTTGCTCAAAGGTTTCGCGCACGTTGATGAGGTCGCTCACCGCACCTTGCACCAGCACTTCGGCTGTGAGGTTGCGGGTGTTGTAGCGGCTCGACATCGTGAACCCATACGCGCCGGCGCTCATCAACGCGATGAACTCGCCTTCGCCCACTTCCTGCAGCACGCGATCTTTCGCGAAACAGTCGCCGCTCTCGCACACCGGGCCGACGATGTCGGCGGTGAGCGCGGCGCGGGCGCTGTCGCGGCGCAGCGGGACGATCTCGTGGTAGCTGTCATACATCGCGGGGCGCACGAGGTCATTCATCGCGGCGTCCACGATGAGGAAATTCTTTCCCTTGCCGCGCTTCAGGAACTCGACGCGGGTGAGCAGAACGCCGGCGTTGCCAACGAGGTAGCGGCCGGGTTCGAGGAGAATCTTGAGGCCGAGCGGAGCAAGCAGGGGCTTCAAGGCCTCGCCATAGGCCTCGGGTGTGAGCGGGCGGGTGTCTGCCGGCTGGGCGCTCCACCAGGCAGGATCGCCGCTGGCGAGGGCGTCTTTGTAAATGATGCCGATGCCGCCGCCGATGGACCAGTAGGTGATGCCATACTTGGCCTTCAACTCGGCGACGAAGGGCGCGACTTTCTTCACCGCCTCGACGAAAGGCGCGAGGCTGGTGAGCTGCGAGCCGATGTGCATTTGCGCACCCTTGATGAGGATGTTGGGGTAACGGGCGGCGGCCTCGTAGGCGGCGGCGGCCTGGGTGAGGGGGATGCCGAACTTGTTGTCGGACTTGCCGGTGGTGATCTTGGCGTGGGTATGGGCGTCCACATCGGGATTGATGCGGATGGCGATGGGGGCCTTCACACCGAGCTTGCCGGCGACGTGGTTGATGCGGGCGATCTCGGGCTCGCTCTCGACGTGGAAGGCGAAGATGCCGTTTTCGAGCGCGAGCTTGATCTCGGCCTCGGTCTTGCCGACGCCGGCGAAGACGCTGCTCTTGATGCTGGCTCCGGCGGCGAGCACGCGGCGCACTTCGCCGCCGCTGACGAGGTCGAACGCCGCGCCGAGATTCGCAAAGTGGCGCAGGATCGCGAGGGATGAGTTAGCCTTCATCGCGTAGCAGATCTGGAGATCGAGCCCCTTCAGGCCGCTGGCGAGGCGGGTATAGTTATCAGCCATGGTGGCGGCACTGTAGACGTAAGTCGGTGTGCCGTAGAGACGGGCGATTTCGGCAAGGTCAACAGACTCGCATTGGAGATTCGGGCCGGCGTAGCGGAAGTGGTGCATTATAAAATGGTAGATAACTGTAAAACGTCGTGGAAACCGTGAAAATGTTCAATTTCCCCTTGCGAACACCACCTCAAATTTGCCCATTCTTCAGTTAGAAATTCATCGATGCTACGCGCGCTCTTAAACCTTTTCCGTCGTCCGGCTGTCCGTATGGGCCGGGTGGATAATGCGCGCATCCATCGCACCCGCATCCGCAACGCGCAATTCGTGAGTTTCATTGACTCAAGTGGCTGCCACAGTGGCCGCCGCGCCGACCGACACGATCAGCGCCTCCGACGCCAAAAGTTGGTGCGCGGCCTGCTCGCCCTCGCCGGCGCGGGCGGCCTCGGCTGGGTCGTGCTGGAGAGCGCGCGGGCGTTCGCGATGTTTTAGAGCGGTCCCGGTATCTGCCCGACAAACCCCGAGACGCACCCCATGAAAACCGGTCGCCGTTCTCTCAAGTTGTGGGCTTTCCTCGCCGCTCTCACCGGGGCCCTTTCGTCGCCATGCCAAGCGCAACTCGTCCGCGTGGCGCCGACCACCCTGGCCCTGCCAGCCGATTTGCCCGTCACCAGCGGCTATACCGTCGAGAACGCGCTCGGCACGCTCACCTTTAGTCAGCCGCTCGCCATCACGACGCCGCCCGGCGAGACCGGCCGCGTGTTCATCGTCGAGAAGACCGGCACCATCCAGATCGTCACCTTCGCCCCGGGCACCGGCGCACCGACCAAACTCGCGACTCCCTTCCTCGACGTGCGTAACATCTCCGGCGTCGGCACCGGCGCAGGCACCAACTTCATGCAGGACGGCGAATCCGGCCTGCTCGGCCTCGCCTTCCATCCCGCCTACGCGACCAACCGAACGTTCTTTGTTTTCTACACCGTCCGTATCAGCGGCAACCGCCACCAACGCGTCGCCCGCCTGCAAACCTCCGCCACTAATTCCAACCTCGCCGACGTCGCCACCCACGCCCCGCTCATCACCCAGTTCGACGACGCCTCCAATCACAATGGCGGCGACATCCATTTCGGCCCCGATGGCTACCTTTACGTTTCGCTCGGCGACGAGGGCAACGCCAATGACAGTCCCAACAACTCCCGTTGGCTCAACCGCGATTTCTTCTCCGGCATCCTCCGCCTCGACGTGGATCGCCTCAACGTCGGCCAGCCCGGCGGCTCCGTGGAGCCCAACACCCACCCCGCCATCAACCTCGACTCCACCAACGGCAACCGCGCCCGCTACGCCATCCCGCCCGACAACCCCCTGCTCGCCCCCGGCATCA
>JAIYBI010000047.1 GCA_027488595.1 Opitutaceae bacterium
CCTCCTTCGTTGACGCTCATTTGCCCGGATTTGAACGGCTAGGACCGGGAGTTTTCCGTATCGTTTTGGGTTCGCCGGAGACCATAACTCCCGTGCAACGCCGTCCCGCTCCGCCCGCCTGGGATCGTTTCAGCGCCCTCCCCGAGGCGGAACGGACGCCTTTTTTGGCGGACGAAGTATCGTTTCGCATCCACGCTCGGGGGTGCACGGTTGTTCTGCCCTACTCGCCGGACGAGGGGGTTTTTGGTTTGGGCCTTCAGCTGAAGAGCCACCTCCAGGCGGGCAAAAAGAAGAAGCTACGGGTAAACGCGGACCCTTTGGCAGACACAGGCGACTCCCACGCCCCCGTCCCATTTTTTGCTTCAACCGCTGGCTATGGCATCCTCGTCGATACCGCTCGCTATGTGTCTTTTTACGTCGGGACCCACGCTCGGCCTAGCGGCATTGCCTCGCGGGTGAAGGAGAAATGGGACTCCCCCGCTCGCAGCACTGAGGAACTCTATCGATCCCAGGCAATCGGAGATTGCGTGGTAATTGATATTCCCGCTGCCCGTGGTGTGGCGCTTTATCTTTTCGCAGGCCCCGCCATGGGCGACGCAATCGCCCGCTACAACCTGTTTTCCGGCGGCGGCGTCCTCCCGCCCCGCTGGGCGCTCGGCAACTGGTATCGAACGTCCTCGTCGCATGACGCCGCCGACGTCGAGCGTATGATCGGATGTTTTGAGGCCGACGGAATGCCCTTCTCCGTGCTGGGTCTTGAGCCCGGCTGGCAGTCCTGCTTTTACCCGAACTCCTTTGTTTGGAATCCGCAACGGTTTCCCGATCCCCGTGCCTTTCTCGGTCGCCTTTCCGCCCGAGACTTGCGCGTCAACCTTTGGGAAAACGCTTTCGTTCATCCCGAATGCCCCTTTTTTGAAGCTATTCGTCCACATTGCGCCGACGAGCTGGCCACCGACGGGCTGGTGCCGGATTTTCTCGATCCTAAGGCCTGCGCCATTTTCTCGGAACATCACGCCAGGCTGGTGGACCAGGGCGTCGCAGGCTTCAAACTCGACGAGTGCGACAACGGCGATTTTGTTCCCCATGCATGGTCTTTCCCCGAGTTTGCCCGGTTTCCCTCCGGCGCGGATGGCGAACAAATGCACTCGCTTTACGGTATTCACTATCAGAATACACTTCACCAGGTATTCCGGGACCGCGACCGGCGCCACTTCGATCTTGTCCGCTCCTCAGGGGCCCTGGCCGCGTCGCTTCCTTACGTTCTTTACAGTGATCTCTACGAACATCGCGACTTCCTGCGCGGCACGGTTAACGCCGCTTACTCCGGGCTTCTTTGGACTCCGGAGGTTCGCGACGCGGCGAGCACTGAAGATCTTGTCCGCCGCGTTCAGTCCGCTGCGCTGTCTCCGATAAGTCTGATTAACGGCTGGTATTGCGAACTCCCGCCGTGGCGGCAAACCAACACGAAGCTCAACCAAGAGAAGATAGAAATGCAGGAGCGCGACGAAGCGACTGCGCTTGTGCGCCAAGCCCTGCTCTTGCGCGTCCAACTCGTGCCCTATCTTTACACCGCATTTTTCGATTATTACTCCACCGGTCGACCTCCATTTAGAGGACTTGCGTTTGATTTTCCAGGTCGCAAATCAGTTTGGAGCGAGGACCGCACGCTCCTTATTGGTCGCGATCTGCTCTTCCACCCCCTCGTGGCCGGCGAACGCGAGGTAGAGTTTTTCCTTCCCCCCGGTATCTGGCGCGATTTCACCACCGGCGTTCCCTCGCTTGGTGATCGCCGCCTGCGCGTGACGGACATCCCGGTGGGTCGTATTCTCCTCTACGTGCGGGATGGCGCGCTTCTCCCGCTCGCAAATCCTGACGTGCCGAACGAGATAATACCCCACGTCTTTGCCGATGACTCGGCCTCTGGATCGCTTTATGAAGACGATGGTTGTTCCTACGCTTTCGAACGAGGGGATTACACAATCTTTAATCTTTGCTGGCACCGTGCAGATGGCCTTTCCGTTATCCAGACCGCAGGCCGAAAAACCGGTCTTGCGACGCACCTCGGTCAGGTCGTTACGCGGTGCGAGGGCACCCGTTAAACGATTAAAACTACTAGTTCCGGTTCGGCTTTTCATCGACCGTCTTTTGATAAGCTTAGTGTCAGCCCCTTCTCCCCATGATTTACACCCGCAATCGTTCAATCGCGCCTGTCGCGCGCGCGTTTACCCTTATCGAACTGCTTATGGTGATCGCCATCAGCGGGATCCTCGCGGCGATACTAGTTCCGGTTGTTAGCAAAGTGCGTCAGACCGCCCGCAACACGCAGTGCATCGGTAACCTTCGCGGTCTCGCCATGGGCCAACTTGCCTTCGCCGGTGATAACAAAAATCGCTTCGCCGGGGGATACCTCAGTCACCCCGAATCCGCCTCAGCAAAGCCTACCTGGCAGAGCCAGCTCGAACCTTTCCTGGGCAAAAACGGGCGCTCCCTGCTTCAGTGTCCGCTCCTTCCCGCCGATCAAACCATAAACATCTGGTCCTCGCCGTCCTACGGCGTGAATTATCAGATGCTGGACTCCCATTGGGGCTTGCGCGTTTCCGCCCCACAGCGTCGCACCGTAATCCTGGGCGAGCGTAGCCCCGACAATCAGGACTACTACAATGCTAATTATAGCGCGCTTTCTGACCCGGAATGGGATCAGATCCTCCGGCACTCGGACAACCGGCTTTCGTTCTTCGCCTACCACGACGGTTCGGTCAGCCCCGCTACCCGCGAGCAGATTGCCAGCACTGCCCAAGCAACCAACCTCCATCAATGGTGGTAGGTCCACTTTTTGTTCTCCGCGCCAGGTCACGCGACCGGCCCGGGCGTATCAGATAACGGGATACAGGTCTTACTGGTTTTCGAGACCAGTTCATTGAAGGGCTCCCATAGAGGAAGCCACCGCCGACTTGGACGGCACGCCCAATATTGTCAAAGACGCGGGAGGCATCGGCTCCGCCATCGGTCCCATTATCCGGACCCTTAACACGCCGGGGACCGGGGGCTGGAGCAACTATCAGGTGATTGAGGTGCCCGTCGTGTTGCTCGCCGTTTCCCCGTCCGAGACCGTATGCTTTGTATTCAAAGGCGGTTTCGGCGTGGGCAACTTTCACTGGTTCACTTTCGAGCGTCTCGCGCCCTGAGTGCAGACGAGGCCTATGGGCTCGAAGAGGCTGGTCACCTACGCGGGAAAGTTGCTCAGGGAATTGGGCGCCATGAAAGCGTGTGTGTCGTCGAGCCCGTTCGCCGCGCCAAAATCACCACCGAACTGCGGAAGTTGAGTCAGACGGTCCCGTAGGCCCGCAAGAAAGCCTCTGTCAGCTCGGAGAAGAACGCATCCGGTTCCAGAGGCCGGCGCTCTGCCCCGCCCAGCTCGGTCTGGTGCAGCGCCGCCAGCACCACCGGGCTCGCCAGCGCCAACGCCGCAGTGCGCACGTCCGCCGCCCGCATCTCGCCCGCCGCCTGATGCGCCGCAAGTCGCGCCTCAATCGCCCGCAGCGTCGGTTCCAAGATGTGGTCAAGGTAACCCGAGGCCGCGCCGCGTTCCCGCCCGCTCTCGCGCAGCCCTACCAAGTGTATCCGCCCGACGCCCGCCGCCGTCAGCCCAAACCACAAAAACCGCAGGAACCCCTCCACCGAGCTCCGCAGCCCCGCTTCGTCCGGCCGCGTCGCGCTCAGCAGCAAAAACGGTGCCCCCGCCTCGCCCCAGCCCGCCATCGCCGCCGCCACCGCGCCCCCCCGCGAGCCAAAATAATGCCGCATCGTCGGCAACGACACCCCCGCCTCCTTCGCCATCTCCCCCATGCTCACCCCAGGCCCTTCCGCCAACAACTTCGTTTGCACCGCAGCTAGCAACCGCGCGCGGTTCGCAGCGAATCCCGGAGAACGAAATCCTTTGGGTTTGGGCATTACAGAACAAATTGCGTCGCGAGACTTGACGAGCAAGCGAACCTTGTATCCTATCTGTTAAAGATACAAAACAAATCCATGATCGGCCTGGCCCTACGAATGCTCCTTCTTGATCGCGCCCGCTACCTCACGCTGGTATGCGGGCTGGCCTTCGCCACCCTCCTCATGGCCCAGCAGGCCACCATCGGGCTCGGCCTCGCGTCATGGTCCTACGGCACGTTGACGAATCTACGAGCACCCATCTGGGTCGGCGACGCGGCGGTGCGCCAGGTGGACGACCCCAAGCCTCTCCGCGACATCGAGCTCGACCGCGTGCGCTCCGTGCCAGGCGTCGCTTGGGCTGCGCCGCTGTATCTGGGCAACGCCCCCGCTCGGGGGCGCAGCGGCCGTATCGAGGCAGTGCGCCTCATCGGGATCGATCGCGTGTCGCTAGCCGGCGCGCCTCGTGAGGTGCTGGCCGGCGGCGTCGGCTCTATTCGCGAAGTGAATAAGATTCTGGTGAACGAGGGCGCCGCCCGCCTGCTCGGCGAGCCTGGCCGTCCACTAGCGGTCGGCGACGAGGTGGAGATCAATGACCGCAGCGCCCGCGTGGGCGGCGTGGTGCGGCTCGGCCCCACCTTCAGCACCCTCGCCACGGTCGTTGCAGCCTATGAGGAGGCCTCCGCCTACGCGCCCGCACAGCGTCGCACGCTGGCCTTTGTGCTCGCCGCCCCGCGTCCCGGGCTGGACCCCGCCGCTGTGGCCGATGAGATCTCCCGGGCTACCGGCCTTCGCGCCTTCGACCAGGACGCCTTGCGAACCGCCACCATCGGCGAGTTCGTCGCCAACACCACCATCCCCCAGTCCATAGGCCTCACCGTCCTGCTCGCCCTGATCGTCGGCGCCGCCATCACCGCCCAGACCTTCCTCGCCTTTGTGGTGGAAAACGCGCGCAACCTCGCCGCGCTCAAAACCATGGGCGCCGACTCTTGGCTCCTCGCCCGCATGCTGCTCGCGCAGGCGGCCCTCGTGGCCGTGGTCGGCTATGGCGTGGGCATCGGCGCCGTGTCGCTGTTTGGCGCCCTTATCCAAGGCGCCCCGAGTTTCCCCTTTCTGCTCACTTGGCACGTGCCCGTATTCGCTTTTGCGCTGCTCGGAGGTGTGAGCCTTGCCTCCGGTCTGTTTGCCGCCTGGCGAGTGTCACGGATTGAGCCTGCCGCTGTCTTCCGCTGAAACATGAGCTCCGTCGTCATCCAAAACAATCCGATTGCGCCAGCACACGCAGGCACTCCCGAGCCGCTCGTGCGGGTGCGCGGCGTGCACAAGAGTTTCCGCGTCGGCGATACGGAAACGCCCGTGCTGCGCGGCGCCGACTTCGAGGCCTCGCCCGGAGAGGTCGCCTTCCTCGTCGGCCCCAGCGGCTGCGGCAAGACCACGCTCCTCTCGGCAATCGCAGGCACCCTGAAGGTGGACTCCGGCGAGATCGA
>JAIYBI010000172.1 GCA_027488595.1 Opitutaceae bacterium
ATGCTCGACGGACCGGACTGAGCCGGTCTTTCCGAAAGTCTAAATGTTTCGGGCGATTGGTGTTACTTCGCCAGGGTCAGCAGGCGGGCGATTTCAACGTTCCGCTTTTCGATCTCGGCCCGGTAATACGCCGCCTTGGCCTTGCCGCCGACTGACTCGGCCTTGTTTAAATTCACTGTCGCTTCGTTCTGCTCCTGACGAAGCACTGCGATACGGGCGTTGATGGCGTTGTTGTTGGCCAGCTTTGCCGCGTCCGGGCCAGCGGCGGGTTGGCCGGCTTGCGCAGCTTGGTAAGCTTTCTTCTGCTCGGCTTCCTGCTGCTTGGCCGCGAGCGTCTCAGCTCGTTTCTCGAGCGCGGCTTTCTCCTTCTCCGCGTCAATTATCTTAACCTCGCTTACCTTTCCTTCCCTCACCGTGACCTGCATTTCCGGCCAGCGGTAAACCACCTTGCTGCCCGCCACGATCCGCCCGAGAGGCTTGGGTTGCTGCTGAAGCAGCTCGACCTCGCTTTGCCCGATCTCCGCCGGCGCGGCCGCGAGAAAATTGCCGAGCACGAGGAGCAAAAGCGAAAGCTTGGTTTTCATGGATGAATCAGGGGTGTTCCGAACGCTGCTTGATACCAAGCCGCTCGCCAAGCCGCCAATAGTCCCGCCAATCCGCCTCTGCGTTCCCCTGGCTCTTCCTCAGAACCGCACGCACATCGGCTTCGGCGTCGCGAGGCCCTCGCCCGTCGGAGTGAGCCCGCCTGTGTCGGCATCCACCGCGAAAACGTCCACCCGGTCCGCATCGCGTCCCGCGACGAGCAGCCAGCGCGCATCCGGACTGAGCGCGAAGTGCCGCGGATGGGCCGGCACCGGCACGTTCGCGGTGAGGGTCAGGCGTCCGGTCGCGGTGTCGCGGGCGAAAACCGCCAGCGTGTCGTGTCCGCGATTCGATCCGTAAACGGTGCGCCCGTTCGGATGCACCGCCACTTCAGCGGTCGTGGTTTTACCGGCGAAGCCGCCCGCAGGCAGGGTGCTCACCGCTTCGATGAGCTTAAGCGTTCCGACTGCCGCGTCGTAAGCCGCGACCGCGAGGGTGTTGTCCAGTTCGTTGATGATGTAAAGGTGGCGTCCGTCGGGCGAAAACTGCGCGTGGCGCGGACCCGCCGCCGGCGCCATTTCCAGCCAGGCTTGCGCGGGGTTGACCGCGACGGTGCCGTTCGCCGCGTCGCGCGCGTAGATGTAAACCCGGTCGCCGCCGAGGTCCGGCACCAGCAGCAGGCGGCCATCTGGAGACCACGTCGTGCCGTGGGCGTGGGCCGCTCCCTGGCGGTTCGCGTGCGCCTTTGCCGCGTGGGTGTGCTGAAAAAACGCCGCCTGCTCACCGAGCGAGCCATCCTCGGCGCGATGGTAAACCACCACGCTTCCGCCGCTGTAGTTCGCCGCCGCCACCAGTTTTTCGTCGGGCGAGAGCGCGATATCGCAGGGTCCCTTGCCGCCGCTCGTCCGGCTGTTCAGCTTGCTCAATCCTCCGTCCGCCGCCACCGAGAAGGCGTGAAGCGTGCCGCCCTCGTTGTCGGCGACGGAGTAGAGGAACTTTCCGTCCGCCGAGCGCGCTAGAAACGTGGCTTTTGACAAGTCCGCAACCGGTCGTGGCAGACCGAAGCGTCCGGAGGCGGAGTTGAAGTCCGCCAGTTGGATGGCGTTTACGCTGGTTCCGACGTAAACCGGCGCAGCCAGAAGGGTCGAAAGCATCGAAGTCATGATGAAAACGGCCGAAAACCGGCCAAAGCGAGTGGGGTGGGTGGGCATAAGGGTGAAAAATCACTCTGTGCGGCTTGGAGGGTTGCATGCAAGCGATCGGATTTTCACCTTGGGCCGTTCATGGCCTTATTCAGTCTCCTCGATCTCTCCCACGCCTTTGGTGGCGCTCCCGTTCTCGACCACGTCAATTTCCAAGTGGATCCCGGCGAGCGCGTGTGTCTGGTCGGCCGCAACGGTGCGGGCAAATCCACCCTCATGAAGCTCATCGCCGGCGACATGAAGCCCGACACCGGCCAGGTCTTCCGCCAGCCCGGCGCCCACTTCGCCCGCCTCGTCCAGGAGGTGCCGCAGGATCTCGTCGGCAACGTCCACGATCTCGTTGCCAGCGGAGTGCGTCGCGACGTCGCCGGCCATGAGGAGGATTGGGAGATTGATGTGCGCATCGAGGACCTCATCGCCCGCCTCCAGCTTAATCCGCTCGCGGAGTTCTCCACCCTTTCCGGCGGCCTCAAGCGCCGTGTCCTCCTCGGCCGCGCCATCGCCAGCAAGCCCGACCTGCTCCTCCTCGACGAACCGACCAACCATCTCGACATCGAGAGCATCCTTTGGCTCGAGGAGTTTCTCATCACCGAAAAGGTCGCCCTCTTCTTCGTGACCCACGATCGCGCCTTCCTGCAAAAACTCGCCACCCGCATCGTCGAGCTCGACCGTGGCGCGCTTACCAACTGGGCCTGTGCTTACGACGTGTTCCTCCAGCGCCGCGCCGATCGCCTCGAAGCTGAGGAACGCCAGCGCGCCGCCGCCGATAAAAAACTCGCGCAGGAAGAGGAGTGGATCCGCCGCGGCGTGCGCGCCCAGCGCAAACGCGCCGGCAACCGCATCGAGGCCCTCTACGCCCTCCGCGCCGAGCGCCGCGCCCGCCGCGAACAACAGGGCAACGCCACCATCAAGGTCACCGCCGCCGACGAGTCCGGCGTCAAGGTCATCGAGGCCATTGACGTCACCTTCGCCTACCCCGGCGCCTCCGAGCCGCTCGTCCGCGATTTCTCCAGCATCATCATCCGGGGCGATAAGATCGGGCTCATCGGCCCCAACGGCGCGGGCAAGACCACTTTCCTGAAACTTCTTCTCGGCCAGCTCCAGCCCACCGGCGGCATTCTCAAACACGGCACCAAACTGGAGGTCGTTTATTTCGACCAGCTCCGCGCCCAGATTGATGACAACAAGACCGTCGCCGAAAACGTCGCCGATGGTAACACCCACATCTCGATAGACGGTCGCTCCAAACACGTCATCAGCTACCTCCAGGATTTCCTCTTCGAGCCCGACCGCGCCCGCACCCCCGCTCGCGTGCTTTCCGGCGGCGAACGCAACCGCCTTCTGCTCGCCCGTCTCTTCATCAAGCCCGCCAATGTGCTCGTGCTCGACGAGCCGACCAACGATCTCGACGCCGAAACCCTCGACCTCCTTGAAAACTTATTGGTCGAGTTCGAGGGCACCGTGCTCGTCGTGAGCCACGACCGTAAGTTCCTCGACGAGGTCGTCACCGGCACTTTTGTCTTCGACGGCAAGGGCGGCATCGAGGAATTCATCGGCGGCTACACCGACTGGGTGACCGAAAAAGCCAAACAATCCAAAGCCCCCATCGTCGTGGCCAAAGCCAACGCTCGCGCCATCGCCACGCCTGCCTCCGCCCCCGCCGCCGCGCCCGCGAAATCCGCGGGCCGCAAACTCAACAATCGCGAGCAGCGCGAGCTCGCAGAGTTGCCCGCGCGTATCGAGAAATTGGAGACCGAGCAGACCGAGCTGGCCGCCAAGCTCGGTGATCCGAAGTTCTTTAAGCAAGAAGCGTCGGTGGTCCGCGCCGCCGAGGCCCGCCTGCACGAGATCGAGCAGGAGCACGCCGTCGCCTTCGCCCGCTGGGAGGCGCTCGAAGCCGCCTCCAGCGGCGCGTGAGCGCCTCCGCCGGGGAATCGGTTCTTTAGCGCCTAGCCCGCCGCGCGTGC
This sequence comes from Opitutaceae bacterium, assembly GCA_027488595.1. Taxonomy (GTDB): domain Bacteria; phylum Verrucomicrobiota; class Verrucomicrobiia; order Opitutales; family Opitutaceae; genus IMCC26134_A. The sequence goes on from JAIYBI010000172.1 coordinate 3,752, forward strand.
CACTGTGCCCTGGCCGAGTTTGGTTTCGAGGGCGCGGAGCCCTTCCAGCATCGCCTGCGTGCGGCCGATCTCCGCCGCGCTGAGGTTGGGCAGGGGTCGCTTCATGATATCCTGCCGCGTCTGCGCCAGCACCTGAAGCGCGAGCTGACGGCGCGGCCCTTGCGGGTCGCCGGCGTGCTCGCCCAGGAACTCCGCCAGGAACTGCGGCTGCTGCGTGCGATACAGCCAGGCGCCAAATTCAAACAAACGCACCCCCATGCCCGGGCCGCCGATCAAGCCTTCTTCGCCGCGTCCCGCCCAGAGCGCCGCGATTGCCAGGCCTTCCTCGGCCAGGTCGCCCGCCTCCGCGCGCAACTCCGCCGCGCCCGCACCCGCGCTGTCCGCCGCCAGTCGCGCTCCGAGGATAACGCACACCGCGTGGCGGGACTGCAAACCGAGCACCGCAGCCGGCACTTCGTCACGCTCATCGTCCGCCACGAGTTTCAGGACTTCCCGCAACTCCCGCAAAGCCCCGTCCGCATCTCCCGCCTGCGCCCGCGCCTGCCCGAGTTGAAAAATAATCCCGCCGAAATCCCAAGGCTCCAGCGCCTGCCCGGTGCGAGCGGCCCAGGCCCGCAGGGTGCTGAGCGCCTCTTCGTGTGAACGCGCCGCCTCGGCCGGCTCGCCAAGCGCCAGCTTAGCTTCGCCCCGGGCACCCCACGCAGCGATCACGTTGGGTGTCGCCGCCGCGTTCGCCGTCGCCAGTTGCTGGAACAGCCCCAGCGCTTGCTCGAAAGACTTCAAAGCTTCGGCCCAGCGTTCCGGTTTTCCGAATTGGCGTAGTGCCGCGCCCCGGTTCATCCACGCCGCGCCCAGCATGTTGGCCAACTCGGCGTTTACTTGCCCCTTGTCCGAGAGCGAACCCAGCCAGCCTACCGCTTGGTCGTAGCAGCGCACCGCATCGGACCACGCGCGCTCATCGCGGAAGCGTTGCAGCACGTTGCCCCGGTTCATCCAGGCGACGGCGCGACCCATTTTCGGGCCTGTTCCAGGCTCGCCTTCCAGCGCGGCGATCGCCCGGCCGTAGGATTCCAAGGCTTGCCCCGCGGCTTCTCCGGTGCCCATCGCCTCAAGCAGGTGTCCGCGTTTCAACCAGAGGGTGGAGCGTGCCGCCGCCTTCGGATCGAGCGCGCGTTCCGATGCGCCACCGGCCGCTTCCGTGGTCGGGCCCGCCACCGCCGGCACCGGCTCGCCGAGCGCGGCGATCAGGCGATCACACTCCTGCATTGCAGCCTGATATTGCGCGGGCTGCCCCGACTTGCGGGCGGCATCAAGGGCCGCGATCACCGATTCGATTTCCTGCTGCAGGGCCGTGTCCAAAGGGGGGGTCATAGTCGTGAAAGGTTCAGCGTAAACGTCCGCGCGAGCGAAAGACACGTCCCGAATAGCGCATTTTTCGCACATTTTTACCGCCATCTCCGGACGGTTCCGGATTGCGAAATCTGAGTCCCTGGCTCGCGCTCGGGTATGGATCAAGCTTCCAGCGCCCCTGAAACTCCTCCCGCTCCGCGCTTCGTGCTCTCGGTGCTGGATGCCCGCGTCCTGGGCTGCTTGCTCGAGAAGGAACTGGCCACGCCGGATGTGTATCCGCTCTCCCTCAATGGTTTGATCAACGCCTGTAACCAAAAAAGCAACCGTTCCCCGGTGCTTGAGGTCGGTGCCCGCGAGGTGGAGGTCGCGATCGAGGCGCTGCGGGCGTTGCGGCTGGTGTCGGTGGTCTCGGAGGCCGATGCCCGCGTGATGAAGTTTCGCCACACCGCGGCCGATGCGTATCCGGTTTTGGATACCATTGCCCGCGCCGTGCTCGCCGAGCTGCTCCTGCGCGGCCCGCAAACCACGGCCGAGTTGCGTGCGCGGGCCGAGCGCCTTTGCCCGCTGCCGGACCTCGCCGGAGTGGAGGCCCTGCTCGCCACCCTTGCCGCGCCCGAGTCCGGCGCCCTCACGCGCAAGCTGGCCCGCCAGCCGGGCAAAAAGGAGGCGCGCTGGGCGCAGCTTCTCAGTGGCGAGCCGGCGCACGAGGAGGAGGCCGTCAGCGCTCCATCCGAGCCCTTGAAGGTGTTTTTGGCCATCCCTCCCGAGCTGACCGATCGGCTCGCCGCCCTCGAGGCCGAGGTCGCCGCCCTGCGCGGCGAGCTCAAAACTTTGCGAGCGGATCTGGGTGCGTAACGCGTCCTTGGCGTGGCGATTTCGGGCGTTGCCACGCGCGGTTTTCAGCCCCATTCTAAGGTCGTCTGAAACGCGTTCCTCTAAACCCCCGCCCGCCATGAAAACCGTGCTTGTATCGGTAGATTTCTCCGACGCCACGCGCGCCGTTATCGCTACCGCCGTGGAGCTCGCCACTGCTCCCGACGCCCGACTCATTATCCACCACTGCCTCGTCCCTCCGATGGTGAGCACCGAATATGGCGTCGGGCTTGAGATGATGCAGGCAAACCTCGAACTTGCGGAGAAAACCGCCGTCCACCAACTCGAGCACATCGAGGATGAACTCACCGCACGCGGCCTGCAGGTCACGTCCGTGCTCACCCGCGGCGGTGCGGCCACCGATATCGTGCAAAAGGCGACCAAGCTCCACGCCGACGCCATCGTCATGGGTTCCCACGGGCACACCGCACTCTACGAATTAGTCGTCGGCAGCACCACACACGCCGTGATTAAGCGCGCTCCGTGTCCGGTCGTGATCGTGCCCCCCGCGAGTGTAACCAAGACGGCGGGGAAAAAGCGCTAAGCCATCCTCATCCCCCCAAACCGCCTTCGTTTTAGATTCGAGGGCGTGACCGCCGGGCGCGTCCCGATTTTCATCCGGGAATCGCAAGCTAAGCGGCGTGTCCTGTTCCCGGTGTCCACGCTCATTTCCCTGATCCAGTGCCTGGTCTGCGACGGGGCATCGTCAGACCGTGATAAAAACAATTGAGCCTCCTCGAACAATGTCGGGGAGGCTCATCATGGTGCGGGTCGAGCCCGCGAGCGCGGCAATGGCGCTTATCTTCGTCTTTTTGGTTTTGGCGGAGTCTACTGAGTTTTTAACTTTTTGACTGCTAACCTAACCTTTCTCTGACCTGACACCTAATCTCTGACACCTGACCTGCCTTCTGTCTGACCTGTCACTTTCCTAACCTGTCAGCTTACTAACCTGTCAGCTATCACGTGGTCCCTTGACCACGAGCAGAGGATACACCCATCTGGGTTACAATGCCAGTGGCATGAATGTAAAGTGCCCCCCTTGACGCCTCTGCTAAGGTCCACCACGAACTCCTCGGATTGAAGCGCTCCCCACACCGTCCTCTCTCTGCTACATTCTCGCAATGCGCGGGTGCGGGCTTTCTTACGCTTCTATTGCTGGCGCTGAATCTCCTCGCTTTCGCACCCTCCGCACACGCCTGGCTCCACCAGACTGATTGCTCGGACACGCCTCGGGCCTGTGACGCTTCCGATTCCTCCCCTTCCGCCCCCGTGCCCGCGGCTCCCGTCCACCACGATGACGCGTGTGCGGTCATGCTTTTTTCCCAGGGTCTTCACGGTGCGCCTGCGGGCGTGACCGCGCTCGCTCCTTCGCAAGCGCCACTCACCTCCACGTTTCCGAACCGTGTAGATTTGCAGCTGCAAAGCCCGCCGCATCGTCTGCCGGCGAGCCAGGCACCGCCTCCGGGAGTCTGAGCGCTCCGGCGCGTTCTTCCTGGTCCGTCTCGTCCCCCCCTGCTCCGGGGTGGACTTTGTATCTGTATTTTAACTACGCAATCGCCTGCGCGCGACGCGTTCCATTTTCCGTCCGATTTCCTTTTTGCCATGTCCTTTTCCCGTTTCCACGCGCCGCTGCTCGCCGCGCTTTCCTCCCTTCCTCCGCTCGCGCTTTCCGCCGCGGAGTCCGTCAACGACAGCCCTTATCTGCTCGATAGTCTTGTCGTCACCGCCTCGCCCTTCGCCCGCAGCCAGGCCGAGCTTGCCAGCGCCACCACCGTGCTGGGCGGCGAGGCCCTCGCTCTGCGTCAGCAGGCCACCCTCGGCGAAACCCTCGCCGCTTTGCCCGGTATCAGCTCCAGCTACTTCGGGCCCGGTGCCAGTCGGCCCGTCATTCGCGGTCTCGACTCGAATCGCGTGCGCATCCTCCAAAACGGCCTCGACACCCTCGATGCCTCCGCGACCAGCCCCGACCACGCCGTCAGCGTGGAGCCGTTCCTCGTCAAACGCATCGAGGTCGTGCGCGGCCCCGCCTCCCTCCTCTACGGCTCCGCCGCCGTCGGTGGCGTCGTCAACGTCATAGACCACCGCATCGAGAGCGAGCTGCCGGCGCGCACCGTCTCCGGCGCCCTTGAATCCCGTTATGATACCAACACCGAGGGCTACGTCACCGGCGGCACCGTGGACATCGCACTCGCTCCCGACCGCGAGAAAAACTCCGGCTTTGTGCTGCACCTCGATGGCTTTCGCCGCGAAGCGAACGACACCCGCGTCCCCGGTCGCGCCGACCCCACCGATCCCACGACCGACGGCGTGATTCCCAACACCGCCCTTGATGGCAGCGGCGGCTCGATCGGCCTCTCCTACGTCAGCACCGGCCTCAATGCCGGCGTAAACTACAACGGCTTCGACACCACCTACGGCGTGCCCAACGAGCGCACCGTTGCCATTGATCTCCGCCAACGCCGCTGGGATTTCGCCGCCGATGTCACTCGCGATTTCGGCATCTTCACCGGCGCACGCGCCAAGTTTGGCCTCGCCGACTACGAGCACATCGAGCTCGAGGGCGGCGCCCCCGGCACAACTTTTACCAACAAGGGCTACAACGGCCGCGTCGAACTCCTCCACCGCCCGATCGCGGGCTTCACCGGCGCCTTCGGCACCGAGTTCGGCCACAGCGATTTTAGCGCCCTCGGTGCCGAGGCCTACCTCCCGGCCAGCGCGACGGACAGCTACGCCCTCTTTCTCTTCGAGGAGGCCAAAACCGGTGATTTCACCTGGCAGGCCGGCGCCCGCTATGAAGCCCGCGAGATCCAGGCCGACGCCTTCGATACCATCCTCTTCCTCAATGGCGTTGACCTCACCCGCAGCTACGCGCCCCGCTCCGATTCGCGCGACACCCTCAGCCTCTCCGGCGGCGTGATCTACTCGCTCACTCCGGCCTACGCGCTTGCCTTCAACCTCACCCACACCACCCGTGCGCCCAACGCCCAGGAGCTCTATGCCGACGGCCCTCACCTCGCCACCGATGCCTATGAGCTCGGCGACGCCGCCCTCGCCGACGAACACTCGCTCGGTGCCGAACTCAGCCTGCGCAAATCCAACGGGTTCGTCACCGGAGCACTCACCGCCTTCGCGAATCAGTTTGATGGCTACATCTACCTTCAGGACAGCGGCGCTTCCGTGGACTTTGAAAACACCCCGCTTGATCCCACGGATGACCTTCCCGAATACCGTTTCATCCAGCGCGACGCCCTCTTCTACGGGCTCGAACTCGAAACCGTTTTCCATCTCCACGCCGAGCGCGGCCACACCCTCGATTTGCGCGTGAACGCCGACTACACCCGCGCGCAAGAAACCGATGGCCCCGACCTCCCGCGCATTGCTCCGGTCAAAGGCCTGCTTGGTCTCGACTGGGCGCACGGCCCGTGGCGCGCCGGCTCGGACCTCCAGCTCGCCGCCGCGCAAGGCAATCGGGCACCCGGCGAGACACCCACCGATGGCTACGTCCTGCTTGGCGTTTCCCTCGGCTACCGTTGGGAGACGAAACCCGCCGTTTACGATTTCTTCCTGCGCGGAAGCAACCTCACGGACGCCGAGGCGCGCAACGCCTCCAGCTTCGCCAACATCAAAGACATCGCCCCGCTCCCCGGCCGCGCCCTCACCTTCGGCGTGCGCGCCACGTTTTGATCCAAACCACCCGAGTAGGGTAACCGGTCAGGTTACTTCGTCTGTTCCCGCCCTCCCCGCCGCACTCAAAGCGGAGAGTTCGTTGTGTCCGCGTTCGCGCATCCGGCGCGCGGGCTCTGCCGCGTAGAAGGCGACCATTCTGCTGAAATGGAATCGGCAGGCTTGCGGGCGGTGGGCACCGTGGCGATGAGTGGGGAGAAAATGCCTACCTGGATCAAAGAACTCCGCCCGACTCTTGCGCTCGCGGTGCCGATCATGCTCGGGCAGGTGAGCCAGATGCTTATGGGCATCCTTGACAGCGTGATGGTCGGGCGGGTGGGGGCGGTGCCGCTGGCCGGCTCGGCGTTTGTGGGGGCGGTTTTCTCGGTGTTCTTCGTGGGGTGCATCGGGCTTCTTCAGCCCGGAGCGGTGGTGGCGGCGAGGGAGCATGGAGCGGGCCGGGATGATTTGGGCGGCCGGTATCTGAGGCACAGCCGACGGCTTGCCTGGGTGGCAGGCGCGATTCTGGCGACGGTCATGCTCGGGTTGCTGCTGGCCAAAGACCACTTTGGCCAGCCGGCCGAAGTGGTGGCGGTGATGGGCCCCTATTTTGCGCTCATCGCGATTTCGCTGGTGCCGACCTTGGTGTTTCAAGCGGATCGTCAGTTTGCAGAGGCGCTGGGGCGGCCTTGGACGCCTCTGGTAATCATGCTGGGGTGCGTGGCTTTGAATGCCGGGCTCAACTGGGTTTTTATCTACGGGAAACTTGGATTTCCAGCTTGGGGACTCACGGGTGCCGGAGTGGCGACCTTGGTGGCGCGGGTGGTCTCGGTGATTCTGTTGCGCGTCTGGTTGGATCGAGTGCCCGAGTTCCGTGTGGCGATGACGGAGGCGCGCCGGCCGGGCCTGGAGCGCGCGAGGTTTCGTGAGCTGTTGGTGCTGGGCCTGCCGATGGGGGCGGCTCTGTTTTTCGAGACTGCGGCGTTCTCGGCGGCGGCGGTGATGGCGGGCTGGCTGGGCACGGTTTCCCTGGCGGCCCATCAGATCGCACTCTCATGCGCGGCACTCACCTTCATGGTGCCCCTTGGCGTGTCGCTGGCCTTGAGCGTTCGGGTGGGAAAAGCGCTCGGGGCCGGCCGGCGCGAAACGCTGCGGGCGATCTCGTTGGGGGCGACGCTCTTCGTGGTCGCGACTACGGCGGTGACGACGCTCGCCTACCTTGTCTGGGGCGGGCGGATCGCGGCGCTCTTTGTGGCCGATGCCGACGTGGTGGCGCTTGCGGGGCGGGTGCTGGTGGTAGTGGTGCTTTTCCAGCTTTTCGACGGCCTGCAGGTGGTGTTCGCGGGGGCGTTGCGCGGGATGGCGGATGTGCGCGTGCCGACACTCGTAGCCTTCGGGGCCTACTGGGGAGTCGCCTTGCCGGTGGGATATTTCTGGGGAGTGCACGGTGGCGGCGGCCTGCTGGCAATATGGGTGGCGCTGGCGGCGGGCCTCGCGTTGGCGGCGATTTTGCTGGGCGCGCGATTGCGTTGGATGACCCGGTAACCTCGGGCCTGCGGGCAGCGTCTAAGGGGACATGAACGCGCTTAAACTGGCAGGAGCAATCGTGGTGGCGGGATGGTTGGGTTTGGTGGGACCGGTAACGGCCCGCGCAGCGGAGGGAACACCGCTCACCGAGCGCGAAAAGGCGGCACACGTATTGAATCGTCTCGGCTACGGCCCGCGTCCCGGCGAAGTAGATCAGGTGGAAAAGTTCGGTGTGGAGAACTGGATTCGGAGGCAGCTCAGTCCCGAGAAAATTCCCGACACGAGCGTGATGGCCATGGTGGATGAGTTGACCTACATTCAAAAAACGCCGAAGGAACTCGCTGACGCCTATCGGGCTGAAATCCGGGCCCGGCAGCAGAATCAACGGGCGAAAGCGGCCGAGGGGAAGGCGGCGGAAGCAGCGAAAATGAACACCGACGCCGATTCTGCGATGGCTGATACGATGATGAGCGCCGAGAAAACCGACGACAAGAAACCCGGTGCGCAAAAGCGAAGAAAAGCCGCCGCGGAAGAAGCGGCCACGGCTTCGAGCGCCAAACCCGCGGGCGCCGTGCCGAGCGGTCCCAGCGAGGAGGAGCTTGTCGTCGCGCAGGCGCTTGGTGAGCTGCACCACGCGAAGCTGACCCGCGCGGTGTTTTCCGATCGGCAACTTGAACAGGTGCTGGTGGATTTTTGGTTCAACCATTTCAACGTGGATGCGCGCAAACAACAGGTGCGCGCCATGGTGGTATCCTACGAGCAGGACGTGATCCGGCCCAATGTCTGGGGCAACTTCCGCGACCTTCTCAGCGCCACCGCAAAGAGCCCGGCGATGCTGGTGTATCTGGATAACTGGCGCAGCTCGGTCGCTTACGAGCCGAGCGAGGCGGAGGTGCGAATCGCACGGCGTATCCAACAGAATGCGGCAGGAATGTCCGAAGAAGAAGCGGCGGCGCTGCCCAAGCCGACACGCGGTCTCAACGAGAACTACGGCCGCGAGTTGATGGAACTGCACACGCTGGGTGCGACCGCCGGCTACACGCAAAAAGATGTGCAGGAAGTGGCCCGAGCGTTCACCGGTTGGACTCTGAATCCACGCACGGGGGAGTTTCAGTTTCGCACGCCCTGGCATGATCAAGGAGAGAAGGTTGTGCTGGGCAAACGCCTGCCCGCGAACGGCGGACAGAAAGACGGCGAGCAGGTGCTCGACCTTCTCGCCACCCATCCGGCGACGGCGCGGCGAATCGCCTATAAACTGTGCCAGCGCTTTGTGGCCGACACTCCGCCCGAGGATTTGGTGAAACGGGTGGCGGGTGCCTTCTCTAAGTCCGGCGGCAATCTTCGCGCCACGTATGAAGCTTTGTTTTTAGACGACGCGTTTTTCGCCCCGCAGTTTTTCGGTGCGAAAACCAAGTCGCCCTTTGAGTTTGCCGTCTCCGCGCTTCGCGCCTCGGACGCAGAGTTCATCGAGGTCAAAGGCATCCCGGCCCGCGTGCCGCTGCGTGCGCTCGAAGCGGGCGCCTTGCTTGGGCGCGGCCAGGAGCGCATGTCCCGGGCGCCGCGCAAGACCGTCACGATGCACGTGGTCGAAATGGGGCAGGCAAACTACGGCTGGGGTCCGCCCACCGGCTATCCCGAGGACTCGTCCACCTGGGTCAACTCGGGCGCGCTCGTATCACGACTCAACTACGCGCTGGCCCTGACCGGCGGTCAGGTGGCGGATGCGCGCGTCCATGCCCGCGTCCTGCTTGAAGGCAAGGATGCCGATATGGCGGGCGAAGCGGTGGACGCCATGGCGCGCAATCTCTTTGCCCGTCCCCTGAGCAGTCAGACCCGGAGCGTCGTGCTCGCGCAGAGCGGCGGCGGCTCCAGTGACGCGATGCCTGAAAGCGCCGTGCCGCTCGCCAACCTCCCGAAAGTCCTCGCCCTCATGCTCGGTGCCCCCGAGTTCCAGCGCCGCTAGTGGCGGCACCCGGTTTCTTTAATCGCCCCAAAAAACTCAACTCGCTCCCTGCCATGCATCCCATCATCCCCACTGCCGGCCACGAAGTATCCCGCCGGTTCTTTGTTAAACGTGGTGCGCTCGCCTTCGCGGCGATCGGCGCGACCGCGTTGTTCGGCCCGGATTTTTTGCGCGCCTCGGTGCTCGCGGCCGAGCCGCGTCGCGCCACTGGCGGCCGCAAGATTCTGGTGTGCGTTTTCCAGCGCGGCGCGGCGGACGGGCTCTCGATGGTCGTGCCCTATGGCGATAAGGACTATTACAAGCTCCGCAGCGACATCGCCCTCGCCGCGCCGTCGCAGAAAGCGGGCGCGGCGGGCGTGCTCGATCTCGACGGCCGTTTCGGCCTGCATCCGGCGCTCGCGCCGTTGCATGAACTTTACCGGGCGGGGGAACTGGCGGTCGTCCATGCTTGTGGAAACCCTCAGGGCACCCGCTCGCATTTTGAGTCGCAGGACCTGATGGAGTCGGGCTCGGGGAAGGACAAGAACCTCGCGACCGGCTGGCTCAATCGCATGATCGGCGTGTGCCCCGAAGACGCCGCGCACCACTCGGCCTTGCGTGCGGTCGCGATGACCGCGCAGATGCCGCGCAGCCTGCAGGGCAAAGAGGAAGCGCTTGCCATATCCGACCTCGAACGCTTCGGGGTCGGCACGGGAGCGCCTGCGACCGGTCGTAACAGGCAGCCCGTAGTGGATTCCGGAATGACCGGCTCGACTGCGGCGAAAGGATTTGAGCAGATCTACGAAAATGCAGTGGGCGATGCGCTCCACGGCGCCGGGCAGGAAGGCTTCGAGGCGATGGGCTTGTTGAAAAAAGTGAACCCGCGCAACTACACGCCCGCCAATGGTGCGGCGTATCCCAATGGTGGATTCGGGCGTTCGCTGCGGCAGGTGGCGCAGCTCATCAAGTCGGACGTCGGTTTGGAGATCGCGTTCGTGGAAATCGGCGGTTGGGACACCCATGCTAACAAAGGGTCGGCGGCGGGCCAGTTGGCAACGCGCCTGACGGAGTTTGGCGGCGGGCTGGCCGCGTTGCACAAGGACCTCGGCGCAAAGATGTCGGACGTGATGGTGCTCACGATGAGCGAATTTGGCCGCACCGCCCGGCAGAACGGCAACCGCGGCACCGACCACGGTTTTGGCACGGCCTTCTTCGCGCTCGGCGGCACGGTGCAAGGCGGCAAGGTGCTCGGTCAATGGCCGGGTCTCTCGCCCGATAAACTCTACGAAGGCCGCGATCTCGCGATCACGACGGATTACCGCGACTTTTTCGCCGAGGCCTGCGTGCGGCACATGGGCGTGGCGGAGAAAGATCTCACGCGGGTGTTCCCGGCCTACCAAGCGTCGTCGTCGCGGTTCCGAGGTTTTGCGCGAGTGTGAGCCGGATGATTAAAACAGTCCGAGCACTAGCGAGGGGCAGAGGCCGAGGACAACGATCAATGCGGCGGCGGTAAGTAGGGTGATGGCCGCAGTGACAGGGACTCGGATGCGGGTGGAGCGTGCCGGGGTGGACGGTTCGACCAGAGCCTGCTTTAGGACGATCAGGTAATAGTAGAGCGCGACGGCGCTGAGGGCGATGGCGAGTAGCGTGAGGATGCCGGTGGGGCTGGCGATGCCGCCTATGCGGAGCGTCATCGCGAAGATCGTGAATTTACCAAAAAAGCCTGCGAGGGGCGGGATGCCGGCGAGCGACAGGATAAAAATCGTGAGCGCACCGGCGAGCAGTGGGGAGCGGCGGCTCAGGCCGGCGAGGTCGGTGATTTTCTGGCAGCCGCCGTTGTTCTCCAACACGGCGATGACGCCGAAGGCTCCGGCGGTGGCGACGCCGTAGGTGAAGAGGTAGTAGAACAACGGGCCGGGGCCGGCGGGGACGGCAATGACCACGCCGAGGAGCATCACGCCGGCGTGGGCGATGGCGGAGTAGGCGAGCAGGCGGCGGAGGTTCGTTTGCGCGAGGGCGGCGAGGTTGCCGAGGAGGAGCGAGGCACCGGAGAGCAGTGCGACAATCGTGATCCAGCCGCCGGGATTGAAGGGTTGTGACGGATCGCCGGCGAGTTCGCCGAGGCCGGGCCAGAGGAGGCGGGCGAAAAGGGTGAAGCCGGCGAGTTTTGAGGCCGAGGCGATGAGCGCGGCGGAGGGCGTGGGCGCGCCTTCGTAGGCGTCGGGCGCCCAGAGGTGGAAGGGCGCGGCGGCGGCTTTGAAGCCGAAGGCGACCAGCACCATGACGAGCGCCAGGGCGAGCAGGGGAGACATGCCGCCGAGGGCGAGCACGGCGGCGATGCGGGGCAGGGCGAGTTCGCCGGTGAGGCCGTAGATCAGGCTGAAGCCGAAGAGCAGGAAGGCCGTGGCCATGGCACCGAGGAGGAAGTATTTGAGGCCGGCCTCCGCAGATTCGCGGCGGTCTTTGTCGAAACCGGCGAGCACGTAGAGCGAGAGGCTGGCGAGTTCGAGCGCGGCGAAGGCGATCAGGAGATGGTTCGCGGCCGCCATGAGCGTGAAGCCGGTGGTCGCGAACAGGATGAGCGCGACGTATTCGGCCGGGTTGCGCATGACCTTCGCGCCGGAGGCGACGCCGAGGGTGAGCAGGGCGAGCACGATCACGCCGCCGCGGGTGGCGAGGGCGAAGGAGTCGATGACGAAGTTGTCGCCGTAAAAGCCGCCGATGGCGCCGACGAGCACGGAAGCGATCAACGCGCCGACGAGAGTGAGCGCGCCGAGGAGGAGCGAGGTGTTGAGGCGCGTGGCGAGGGGGCGGCGGCGGCCGAAGATCAGGTCGTAGGCGATGACCAGCACCGCGCCGTCGGCGAGGATGATCTCGGGCTGGAGGGCGCGGGCGAGCAGGGCGTAGCTGGTGTTCATCGGGCACCTCCGTGGAAGATGACCTTCATCAGGGGCGATTGCAGGCTGGGGACGATCCAGTTGAGGAGCAGGTCGGGCTTAAGGCCGATCAAGAGCGTGGCGGCGAGCAGGAGAAACGCGCCGGTTTTTTCGGGCCAGGTGATGGGCGAAAGCGGGTGGTCGTGGGCGGCATCGGGCGTGTGGGCGGCGGCGTCGGCTCCGGCCTGGCCGAAGAAGGAAACCTGGATGGCGCGCAGGGTGAAGGCGGCGGCGATGAAGACGCCGAGGGCGGCCAACACGCCGAGGGTGGCGGAGTAGTTCCAGACGCCGACGAGGATGGTGAGCTCGGCGGGGAAACCGCTGAAGCCGGGCATGCCCATCGAGGCGAGGCCGGCGATCACGAAGACGACGGCGGCGAAGGGCAGCAAGCGGTGCAGCGGGAGTTTTTTCAACTCGTCGAGCTGACGCGTGTGGGTGCGTTCGTAAACCATGCGGCCGACGACGGCGAAGAGCAGGCCGGCGATCACGCCGTGGGAAAACATCTGGAGCACGGCGCCGGCGACGGCGGATGGGTTGGCGGCGGCGAGACCGAGCAACACGAAGCCCATGTGGCTGACACTTGAGTAACCGATCACGAATTTGAAGTCGTCCTGCACGAGGGCGACGAGGCCGGCGTAGAGGATGCCGGCGACGGCGAGGCCGGCGATGACGGGTTGCCAGAATTCGAGGCCGGCGGGGAGCAGCGGCATGGCGACGCGCAGGCAGCCGTAGGCACCGAGCTTCATGACGACGCCGGCGAGCAGCATCGAGGCGCCGGTGGGGGCGGCGACGTGGCCGGTGGGCGCCCACGTGTGGAAGGGGAACATGCCGGCGAGCACGGCGAAGCCGGTGAAGATGAGCGCGAAGACGGTGATCTGGCCGGTGTGGCTGAGGGTGGCGGCGCCTTGGGCGAGCTGGTCGAGGCCGAAGTTGGAGGCGTAGCCGGTGGAGTAGATCCAGAGCAGGCCCGCGAGGACGAGCGCGCTGCCGGCGAAGGAGTAGAGGGCGAGCTTCATCGCGCCATACTGGCGGTTGGTGGAGCCCCAGTTCGCGATGAGGAAATATTTGGGGACGATGGCGATCTCGTAGAAGACGAAGAACACGAAGGCGTCGGCGCTGAGGAACACGCCGTAAACGCCGCCGATGAGCGCGAGGTAGAAGGCGAAGAACTCGCCGGTGCGCTCCTCGATGTTCCAGGAGAAGAGCACGCCGCAGGTGGCGGCGAGGCCGGTGAGCACGAGCAGGGTCAGGCTGATGCCGTCGGCGGCGAGATGGTAGTTGATGCCGAGCTGCGGAATCCACGGCACGTTGACGAGGGTGAGCAACTCGCTCGACGGGGTGAAACCGAAGGCGGCGTAGAGTGCGACGCCCCAAGCGGAGACGGCGGTGAGCAAGGCCACCGCGCGGGCGGCCGCCGCCGACTTCATGCCGGCCACCAGCGCGAGAAGCGCGCCGACGAACGAGAGGTAGATGGTGTAGGGCAGCAGGTTCATGGCAGGTGGACGGCCCACGCGGTGACCAGCGGGTTGAAGAGGCTCACGAGAAGTTGCGGATAGACGCCGAGGACAAACATGAGCGTCACGGTCGGGACGAGGGTGACGATCTCCTGCGTGGAGAGGTCACGGAAACCAGCGGCGACGGCGGGGCTTTGCGGGCCGTGGAAGACGCGTTGCCAGAAAGTCAGCAGGAAGAAGGCGGTGGCGAAGAGGCCGAGGCAGCCGATGGCGGCGGTCCAGGGGGCGAGGCCGAAGACGCCGCGGAAAACGAGGAACTCGCCGACGAAGCCGTTGAGGCCGGGCAGACCGAGCGAGGAGAACAGCGCGACACCGCAGAAGCCGGCGAAGACCGGGGCGGCGGTGCGCACTCCGCCGAAGTCGAGCAGGCCGCGTTTGCCGCCGGAGCGGTTTTCCAGGATGCCGACGCAGAAGAACAAGGCGGAGGCGGAGAGACCGTGGTTGAACATTTGCAGCAGCGCGCCGCTGAGAGCGGCGGTGGAGGCGTCGGCGTTGAGGCTGCTGGCGCCGGCGACGGCGAAGAGGGCGAGCAGGCAGTAGCTGACGTGGTTGATGGATGAATACGCGACCATGCGTTTGAGGTCGGTCTGCGCCATGGCGGCGAAGGCACCGAGCACGACGCCGGCGAGGGCGAGGGCGAGCAGCACGGGGGCGGCGGCGTGGAGCTGGGCGGGGAAGAGCGGCCAGAGGATGCGGAGGAAACCGTAAACGCCCATCTTCGACATGATGCCGGTGAGGAACATCGACGCGCCGGTGGGGGCCTCGGAGTAGGCCGAGGGCAGCCAGGTGTGGAAGGGGAAGAGCGGAACCTTGACCGCGAGGCCGAGGAGCACGCCGAGGAAAATCGCGCCGAGGGCGGGGGCGGGAATGGCGGAGGCGAGGCCGCCGTCGCGGGCGAGGGCGGCGAGCTCGACGAAATCAAATGTGCCGGTGGCGGCGAAGAGCGCGGCGAAGGCGAGCAGCATGAAGGCGCTGCCGCCGATGGTATAGACGACGAATTGGTAGGCGGCGCGCGAGGCGCCGGGGCCGCCCCAGAGTTTGATCAGGAAAAAGGCCGGCACGAGGCTCAGTTCCCAGCAGATGAACCAGGGGAAAAAGTTGAGCGCGAGGAAGACGCCGAGCGCGGCGCCTTGGAGGAAAAGGAAGAGCAGGTTGAAGAGACGCGGGTCGCGCTCGAGCTTCCACGAGGCGAGCAGGGCGGTGGGTGCAATGAGGCCGGTGAGCGCGACCAGCGCGAGGCTCATGCCGTCGAGGCCGAGGTGGTAGGATACGTTGAGGAGTTTGATCCACGCGTGCTGCTCGACGAATTGGTAGCCGGGCGCGGCGGGGTCGAAACCGGACCACGCGAGGGCGGCGAAGCCGAGGGTCGAGAGACTGAAGAGCAGCGCAACGGAGCGGCTGACCTTGGGGCTAAGGCGCGGCGTGAGGGCGAGCAGGAGCGTGCCGACCCACGGGGTCAGGATGAGGGTGGAGAGCAGGCATTTCATCGGACGCCTCCCAGCGCCAGCACGAGGGCGAGCAGGACAAAAGCCACCGCGACGACGCGCAGGTAGCCGTGGGTCTCGCCGGTTTGTTTGCGGGAGTAGAAGAGACCGGAGCCGCGCACGCTTTCGCTGACGGCGTCAAAGCCGCCGTTGAGATTGGCCTCATCGACCTGGCGGTTCACGCCGCCGGAGAAGATGCCGAGTTGGGCAAGGAAGGTGACGAGGCCGCCGATCACGTAGCGGTCAAGGAAGTCGGCGAAGGCGGCGGTGGCGGAGTTCAGGCGGCCGACGGTGGCGGCGTAGAGTTCGTCGAAGCCGAGGCGGTCGGCCAGCACGGCCATGACGGCGGGAGCGGCGGTGTCGAGAGGGTCGCGGGCGGCGGCGGTGGTGCGGAGTTTACGACCGTAGAGCGCCCAACCGAGGCCGAGACCGGCACCGACGAGGCCGATGGAGAGCAGCATGAGGCCGAGGCCGCCGTGGGTCGCCTCGTAGTGGGGGTCGAGGGTTTTTTGGAGCCACGGCCAGTAGGGCGTGCCGAGAAAACCGAGGAGAACGGCGCAGACGGCGAGGATAACGAGCGGCGCGGTCATGACGGCGGAGTTTTCGTGGGCGTGTTCGGCGCCATGCGAGCGCGGTTTGCCGAAGAAAGTCTCGGCGACGAGGCGCGTCATGTAGAAGGCGGTGAGCACGACGGCGCATAGTCCGGCGTAGAGCGGCAGGTGGGAGACGTCCCACTCGTGGGCGGCGTGGAGAATGGCCTCCTTTGACCAGAAACCGGAGAAGAGAAAGGGCACGCCGGAGAGGGCCATCATGCCGATGGCGAAGGTGGCGAAGGTGACCTTCATCTTGGTGCGAAGGCCACCGAGTTGACGGATGTCCTGCTCGTGGTGGGCGGCGTGGATGACGGAGCCGGCGCCGAGGAAGAGGAGGGCCTTGAAGAAGGCGTGGGTAAGAAGGTGGAAGATGGCGGCGGTGGAGGAGCCGACACCGAGCGCGAGCATCATGTATCCGAGCTGGGAGACGGTGGAGAAGGCGAGGATGCGCTTGATGTCGTTTTGCGCGCAGGCGATGAGCGCGCCCATGAGCGCGGTGATCGCGCCGATGAAGGCGACTACGGTGAGGGCGTGGACCGGCACGGCGGCGAGAAGGGCGTCGGCCGACATGAGCGGATAAACGCGGGCGACGAGGAACACGCCGGCGGCGACCATGGTGGCGGCGTGGATGAGCGCGCTGACGGGCGTGGGGCCCTCCATCGCGTCGGGCAACCAGACGTGGAGCGGGAACTGGCCGGACTTGCCGACCGCGCCGCAGAAGATGAGCAGGCCAATGGCCGTGGAGAGGGCGAGGCCGCAGGCGAGTGTCTGGCCTGAGAGCGAGGCGAGGGCGGTGGCCTCGAGCACGCCTTGGCCGCCGTCGTAGAAGAGGAGCGAGCCGGTGGAGTCGGCGAGCCAGAGCAGGCCGAGCAGGAAACCGAGGTCGCCGATGCGGGTGGTGATGAAGGCTTTTTTCGCGGCGGCGGCGGCGGATGGTTTGTGGAACCAGAAACCGATAAGCAGGTAAGAGGCGAGGCCGACGAGCTCCCAGCAGACGAAGAGCAGCAGGAGACTGTTGGCCACGAGCAGACCGAGCATGGCGGCGGCGAAGAGACTCAGGAAACAGAAGAAGCGGGAGAAGTTTTTGTCCTCCTTCATGTAGCCCAGGCTGAAGATGAAGATCAGCGTGCCGACGAAGGTGACCATGGTGGTCATGAGCGCGGTGAGCGGATCGAGCAGGAAGCCGAGTCGCAGCGCGCCGTGGCCGAGGTCGAACCAGGCGAAGTTGTAGGTCGCGTGGACGGAGGGGTCTTGCAATGCGCCGGCGAGTGCGAGGCAGGAGAGCGCGAACGAACCGGCCATGGCGAAGATGGCGGCGAGCGCGACGCCGCGATGGCGGGTGAGGGCACCGATGCCGGCGACGAGCAGCGGCAGGGCGGGGATGAGCCAGAGGAGTTGGACGGGGAGGGTCATGGCTCAGCCTTTAAGCACGGTGGCCTCTTGCAGCCGGATGTTCTTCTGATGGCGGTAAACCGCGATGATGAGGGCGAGACCGACGGCGGCCTCGGCGGCGGCGACGGCGATGGAAAAGAGCACGAAGATCATGCCGTTGGCGGCGCCGTGGCTGGGACCGTAGCGCCAGAAGGCGATGAAGTTGATGTTGGCGGCATTGAGCATCAGCTCGATGCCGAGCAGCACGAGGATGGTGTTGCTACGGGCGAGCGCGCCGAAGAGGCCGATGCAGAAAAGCGCGGTCGAGATTAGAAGACAGAGATGCAGGGGCGTCATGGGGCGTCCTCCGGGTCGCGTTTTTTATCGGTCGAAGCGATGACGGTGGCGCCGATGAGGGCCACGGTGAGAATGATGCCGACGATGAGGAGGGCGGCGCCGTGTTCCTGCATGAGATCGAGGCCGATTTCCTTGACGGTCGCGGAGGGTGCCTCAGCGGCGGAGGCGGGAAAGCGGGCGGTGGAGACGGCAGCGCCGATGACGGCGGCGAGGCTGGCGGTGACCGCGAAGGCGGAGGCGGTGCGCGTCACGGTGGCGGGCTCGACGGGCAACTCGGCGTCACGGCTTTGGCGGGTGAGCAGGACGGCGAAGAGCACGACCATCGAGATGGCTCCGGCGTAAACGAGGATCTGGGCGAAGGCCAAAAACTCTGCGCCGGCCCAGAGGTAAAAGGCGGCGACTCCAGTCCAACTGGCGACGAGCAGCAGGGCGCTGTGGATCAGGTTGCGCCGCAGCATCGCGGCGGCGGCGGAGCCGAGGATGAGGACTCCGATAATGATGAGGGCGACGATCATGGCGCGTAACGGTAAGTGCGCGGCGCGTAGCCGGCGGAGAGGGTGCGACCGATGACGAAGAAAGGCACGACCACGACGGCGGCGGAGATCGCCCAGCGCACGAGTTGAAGGGGGCCGGACCACTGGGCGGTGAGAGCCCAGAACGCGGCGTTGCCTACATTGATGAGCGCGAGCGGCACGAGGAACTGCCAGGCGAAGCGGGTGAGTTGATCAATGCGCAAGCGGAGCAGGGTGCCGCGAATCCAGATGAAGAA
>JAIYBI010000321.1 GCA_027488595.1 Opitutaceae bacterium
AGGGCAATCGCCTGCGCGGCCTGATTAACGGCCACCTCGCCTTCGACGTGACCGACGACCCGCTTTCCCACTCCGGCCCCGTGCTCGACTACGGCCACATTGGCCTCCGCCTCATGTATGGCACCCGAATGCGCTTCCGAAACCTGAGCGTATGGAATGCACCCCGCTTCTCTCCTCACCCTTAAAACCGCCATGCAACTCACCCACGCTTCAGACATTCTGACTGCCACCGCGCCTTTTCGCCCTTCCCTCGGCGGCGCCATTTCCGCCTCGCGCCTTCACGCCTTGCTCGGTGCCACCCACTGCGCCGGACGCTACGCCTTCACCACCGAGCCCTACCTGATCGAGGGCGCTAAAGTGATTCACGAACGGCTCGACTACCGACACCTCAAGCTCTGGTTCTACGAATGCGAACAGGTGTATTCACAGAACAGTGACTGGGCCCGTCCCCGCGATCACTCGATGGTCTGGCTCGCCAAACATCCTTACTACACCACCGCCTTCGACCTACCCTTTGAGACCATCACTCTGGAGGTTAAGTTTAGCCGCCGCGGCGAGCACCACCCGCGCCCGCCCGGCCACATGATCGCGCCTGACCTGGACTTCGCCCTCGAGGAACAGGAACTCTACGATCTCGCCCGCCATTTCCTCGAAACCTACCGCAACCGCGACGTGACGTTTATCCTCCAAAACTGGGAGGGCGACTGGATGCTTCGCGAGTTCCCCGGCGCACAGTGGACCGACCCTGCCAAAGTCCCCGCTGACATCGCGGCTCGTCTGGAAACCTTCACCCGCTGGGTCTCCATCCGCCAGCGCGCGGTGGACCGCGCCCGCGCCGACGTGCCTGCCACCCGCTGCCGTGTGCTGCACGCCGTCGAGGTCAACCGCGTCTTCGATGCCCTCCTCGGCGCTCCCACCGTCGCCAGCCACGTGCTCCCGCACGTCGAGGTGGATCTCGTTTCCTGGTCATCCTACGACGGCATGCAGTGCGACGCCCACGGCACCGGCGACGGTGCCGCCGTCGGCATGTGGCAGGGCCTCGAAATCATCCGCCACCACGCCCGCACCCGCCTGCGCGATGCCAAGGGCCGCCCCCAGGTGATGATCGGCGAGTTCGGCCTCTCGGAAAACCGCCTTCCCGCCCACAAGGTTCCCGAACAAATCCTCGAAGGCACCGTCGCCGCCTGCCTCGCCCAGGACACGTGGTTGCTCCACTATTGGGAACTCTACTGCAACGAGCCGCTCGACCAGTCCTACAAGGACGCCCCCCTCACCCGCAACCTACGCGCCGATGAACTCAACGGGCTCTGGTTGATCAACACCGATAACAAACTCAGCCGCACCGGCGCGTATTTCGCCTCCATTCTTCGCCCATGAGATTCCGTAGCTTCGGCCGCCATTCCTTCACCGTCTCCAAATCGGCGCCGGCAAATGCCCCCAAATAATTCTTCTCCGCTATGATCCCTTTCGTCCTCTTTCATCGTTTCATTCCTCCTTTCGTGCGCAACGCCATCACCGCGCTCTGTCTCCTGCTCGGCACGTCCATCGGCGTCTGCGCTGAGACCGCCCCGCCCGCCACGCTCCTCATCCCGAACGATCTCCACGCCCTCGCTCCGTCGGGGCCGCAAGTCGCCACCCACGGCCGCTTCGAGTTCGTTCCCGTCACCGGCCAACCCTTTGCCGAAGCCTTGCGCGCCGAGACCGTCCACCGTCCCGCCTACCCGTGGGACGTGCAGCTCGATGTCCGCACGATTTCCGCGGTCAAAAAGGGCGACACCCTCTGGCTCGGCCTCGACGCCCGCCGCACCAAAACCCTCCAGGAGACCGGCGAGGCCTTGGTCGAGGTGATCTTTGAGCAAGCCGCGCTTCCGCACCAAAAACTCCTCGAACGCGCGATCTCCTTCGGCCCCCAGTGGTCGCAGGCTCGCATTCCGTTCACCGCGGACCGCGACGCCGCCGCCGGCGAACTGAAGGTCACGCTCCGCCTCGGTTACAACCCGCAGACCCTCGAACTCGGTGCCCTCACCCTGCTCAACTACGGCCCGAGCGTCACCCCGTCCTCCCTCCCCCGCACCGACACCGCCTACGAGGGTTCCGAGCCCGACCACCCCTGGCGCGCCGCAGCAGCCACACGCATTGAAAAGGTCCGCAAGGGCGATCTCGCCATCCAGGTCAACGACTCCAAAGGCCGTCCCGTCGAGGGCGCCGTTGTCGAGGTGCGCATGAAGCGCCACGCCTTCGCCTTCGGCACCGCCATCCAGTCCGCCCGGATCGCCGGCGAGCAGGCCGACACGCCCGACAACATCCGCTACCGCGAGACGATCGAACGTAACTTCAACAAAGTTGTGATCGAAAACGACATCAAGTGGCCCGCCTGGACCAACACCCCCGGCGGCGGCCACGTCCCGCGCGAGGTTGTTCTGCGCGCGCTCGACTGGTTTCGCGAGCGCGAGATCCCGGTCCGAGGCCACGTGATGGTCTGGCCCTCTTGGCGCTACACCCCGAAATTCCTGCGCCTGCTCGAAAAGGAGCCCGACACCCTCCGCGCCACCGTGCTCGGCCACATCGCCGAACAGACCGCCATCCTCGGCACGCGCCTCGCCGAATGGGATGTCATCAATGAAGCCTATGCCCACCACGACCTCATCGACATCCTCGGCCGCGAGGCCATGGCCGACTGGTTCCGCGCCGCCCGCGCCGGCGCGCCCAAGCCCGTGCTGTTCTACAACGATTACATCATGTTCTCCGGCGAGGGCCCCGGTTCGCCCAGCCAGCACTTTTACGACACCATCCGTTTCCTGGTCGACCAGGGCGCGCCCATTGGCGGCATCGGCGAGCAGGGTCACTTCGGCGGCAGCCCGCCCCCGCCCATGAAGGTGCTCGCCACCTTTGACCGCTTCGCCGCCTTCGGCCTGCCCATCCAGATTTCCGAATTCGACATCGATACCTCCGACGAGGAGCTGCAGGTCGCCTATACCCGTGACTTCCTCACCGCCGCCTTCAGCCACCCGTCCGTCACCGGTGTGATGAGTTGGGGCTTCTGGGCCGGCAGCCACTGGAAACCTCGCGCCGCCTTCTGGGCCAAGGACTGGACGCTGCGCCCAAATGGAAAAGTCTTTCTCGACCTCATCCAGCGCGAGTGGTGGACCAACGCCAATTTGAAGACCGACGCCAACGGGCGTGCCGTCGTGCGCGGCTTTTGCGGCGAATATGAAATAACCGTGAGTTCCGGTGACTCCCAGGCCGCACGCGTTCGCGTCAACCTTCCAAACGCCGGCACCGCCATCGAGGTCGTGGCGGGGAAAACAAAGTGACCGCGGCGCCTCAACCGCGCAACTGTTGCCCGCGCACCAAATCCTGAAACAGTCCCTCCCGGCTCATCAGCTCGTCGTAGCTGCCCGCCTGCGCCACCGTGCCGCCGGCCAGCACGAAGATCCGGTCGCAGTGCTTCACCGTCGCCAAGCGATGCGCGATAAAGATCGCCGTGCGGTCTCCGAGGTTCTTCTCGATCGCCTCCGAGATCAGATGCTCGCTTAGCGTATCCAGCGCGCTTGTGGCCTCGTCGAAAATGAAACACGCCGGTGCCGCCAGCAACGCGCGCGCGATGGCGAGGCGCTGCCGCTGCCCGCCGGACAACAT
>JAIYBI010000018.1 GCA_027488595.1 Opitutaceae bacterium
CTCTCGCCCCAACTCTGGTTGCTGATTGCTGCCCGCGCGGCACAGGGCGCTGGCGCGGCGGTGATGATGGCGCTCACCATGGCTTTTGTCGGTGAAACCGTCCCGAAGGCAAAGACTGGTAGCGCAATGGGACTGCTCGGAACGATGTCCGCGATTGGCACCACGCTCGGTCCATCGCTCGGCGGCATTTTAATCTCCGGACTCGGTTGGCGGGCGATTTTTCTCGTGAATGTGCCGCTGGGTATCATCGCCTTTTTTCTCACCCGTCGCTACCTACCCGTTGATCGCAGCGCTCCAAGGACTAACTGGGCCATTTTTGATTATGTGGGCACGCTGCTGCTTGCTTTGACACTCGCGGCTTATGCGCTCGCGATGACGATTGGGCGGGGCCATTTCAGTGCGCTCAACCTCACCCTGCTGTTAGCTGCGGTCCTCGGACTCGGGCTCTTCGTATTCACCGAGGCAAAAGTAGCATCGCCGTTGATCCGATTAGATCTGTTCCGCGATCCCGTGCTAAGTGCGAGTCTCGCCATGAGCACGCTCGTCGCGA
This sequence comes from Opitutaceae bacterium, assembly GCA_027488595.1. Lineage (GTDB taxonomy): Bacteria > Verrucomicrobiota > Verrucomicrobiia > Opitutales > Opitutaceae > IMCC26134_A. The sequence continues at coordinate 551 of JAIYBI010000018.1, forward strand.
CGGTGATGATGGCGACGTTGGTCGTCGGACCGTTTTATCTCTCTGGTGCGCTTGGGCTCAAGGCGGCCGCGGTGGGGCTCACCTTGTCGGTTGGTCCGCTGGTCGCCGCGCTTACGAGCGTGCCTGCTGGTCGCTTTGCTGACCGGTTTGGCGCACCACGCATGACCATCGTTGGCCTCGTCGGGATGGTGGCCGGTTCCTTCGTTCTATCCGCGCTGCCGGCGACGTTTGGCATCCTTGGCTACATCGCGCCCATCGCCGTCATCACCCTCGGCTATGCCCTGTTTCAGACGGCCAACAACACTACCGTCATGACAGATGTCCGCCCGGACCAGCGAGGCGTTATTTCCGGCCTGCTCAACCTATCGCGCAACCTCGGGCTTGTCACCGGCGCGTCCGTCATGGGTGCGGTTTTCGCGCTCGCGTCAGCAACGACCGACATCACTACGGCACGTCCCGAGGCCGTGGCCACCGGGATGCGGGTCACATTCGCCGTCGCAGCGACTCTGATGATTGGAGCCCTCGCCATTGCGGTTGGCAGCCGTGCGCTCGCCAAACGTAAAGCGGCAATTGCGCTTACTCCGTTTAGCGTGAGCGGAGTAACCCTGTTTGTCCTCTTGGCGCTGGCACCATGCCCCCATGGTCAGGCTGCGATGCCGGGCAACGTCACCCCGACTCCGGCCGATCCGTATCCACTCAATGCCGCCGGCTGGGGGCCGGATGCCGGCGATGGTCTTTTTATCAGTCGCTGGGCCGAGGACTGGACGGGCATGCGGGAGGCGGGTAACGCGTCGGCGCTTAAGGCTATGCCGCTTATCGGTCCGACCACGCTCTCGCTCAGCGCCGAAGGCCGCCTGCGCTTCGACGCCTACGACAACGGGCAACTCAAGCGCGGCAACGATTATGAGCAGGCTCTGTTTCGCGGCATCCTCGGTGCGGATTTACGCTTCAACCCCAACCTCCGCGTCTATTCCGAGATTGGCACTGGCCAGACCGAAGGCAGGCGCAACGTCGCCGCCGCCAACTTCCAAAACGACGCCTCGCTGCAGCAACTCTTTGTCGATGCACGCGGCTACGTCGGCTCAACGCTATTAGGCGCGATGGCCGGACGTCAGGAGTTCGCCGACGGCCCTCGTCAGCTGATAAGTCTGAGTGACGGCCCCAACATCCATCGCACATGGAACGGCACGCGACTCTACGCCCACAGTGAGCGTTTCCGCGTGGGCTCCTTCGATCTGCGAGCGACACGCCAGGAGCGCGGCTCCTTCGACGAGGAGATCAATCACGCCGAGCGCCTTCAAGGGATCAACGCCAGTCTCGTCGTCTCGCCAGAAAGCGGACCCAATGTTTATTTCGATCCCTTTTTGATTCATAGCGAGAACCCCGGCTTTCGTTCTGGTGGCAGCACTGGGCTCGATAATCGCGACACCTACGGTGCGCGTCTGTGGGGTCAGCGAGGCTCCGTGAAATTTGACCTCACGTTGGCTGGCCAGACCGGGACCTACATGAGCCGAGACGTCGATGCTTGGGGCTTATTCGCTGTCCAGAGCTTGGCTCTGTCCAACCAGGGGTGGAAGCCTCGCCTCGTGTCACATATCGACATCGCCTCTGGAGGTGGCACGTATGGGGCTGGAACGCTGAAGGGGTTCAATCAACTCTACGCTAGCTCAAACTATCTTGGCGAAGGCCAGTTTCTCAGCCTTAGCAATCTCGTGATGATCGCGCCGGGAATTGCCGTCTCGCCGACGGCACGGACGAGCCTCTCGGCAGAATACGGTTTCGCGCAACGACTCAATCAGGGCGACGCGGCCTATGCGGGCGGGATGCGTGCCTATGCCGGCACGCAGAATGTGACGGGGCACGAGATTGGAGGCCTACTCCGCGTCACCTCAAGTTGGTCAGCCACCGAACACCTGACTCTGTTCTTCAACTATGAGCACCTTGCCGCCGGAGAAGTGCTCACGCGCGCGGGTCTGCCCTCAAGCAGCTACTGCTACGCCGGTGC